>CAYFVN010000201.1:0-2157 GCA_964346575.1 uncultured Candidatus Bathyarchaeia archaeon | reverse complement strand
ACGATCAGGTTAACGATCTCTAGATGGAAGCCCATTTTCTTGGCCTCTCTTATGTTTCTCCAAATCTTCTCCACGTCCACTCCGTCACAGAATTTCCGATAGGTTTCGGCATCGCCTTTTAAGTCGATTTTAAGCCCGTCCATACCCGACTCCTTCAGCGGTCTCAGGGCCTCTAAGGTCATGTAACCGTTGGAAACGTAGCAGCAATAAAGTCCCCTTTCACGACCAACCTTAAATAATGGGATGACCCAGTCGGTTAAGATTGTGGGCTCCTGGAAGCTTACACATAGTCCGTCATCTCTTCCTTTAACGGCCCGCTCCACAATTTTTTTGGGAGTATGATAATTAGATTCGAAGGGGTTCGGCTCGGTTTTCGATAAGTGATGATTTTGACACCAGATACAGTTGAAGTTGCAGGACCAAGTTGAAAAGGTAAGGGCCGTAGAGCCAGGCCAATAGTGAAAGAATGGTTTGATTTCGATAGGTCTGCTCTCAAGGGCGCTGATGTCTCCATAGACAAGGGTGTATAGCTTACCACCGACATTCAATCTAGTCTTACAGTAACCTCTGACACCAGGTGAAATCAGGCACCTTCTCTCGCATAAACTACATCTAACTTTATCACTTGAAAGTTTCTCGTAGAATAGAGCTTCATGAACCGTGGAACATTGCAGTAACTCACGCATCTCTCTCTTTCAACCCTTCAATATTAGTCTAAGATACCTTAAGCAGTTGGGATGTGACTCAAATATGTTATGAACTGTAAATATATTCAAGAATATCGAGATTAGATCTCTCACTCGTGAAAAACGTCATGGATAGACTTTAAAAGGGGTATTTGGGCGAACCGGAACAACTGGACAGGCTGATGTCCGATGTCTTCTTTCTCCCTTCTCTCACAAGTAAACGTATAGCGGCTTAAGGTGTAAGGCTGAAATATCAAGTTTATCTATATATATTTGCCAATACATTCAATAGTGGTTTGGAATGTCCTTTAGAGTCGGTAGGATATTCGGTATCAGAATTAGAATCCATTACAGCCTAATTTTAATCTTCTTCCTCGTTGCATGGTCTTTAGCTATAGGATATATGCCTACTCAGTTTCCAGGCCTCTCACCTGTGAGCTACTGGTTCATCGGCATCTTATCAGGACTTATACTAATCGGATCGGTGGTCATTCACGAACTCTGCCACTCGGTTGTCGCTAACAGGCTGGGTTTACCTGTTAAGAGAATTACTCTATTCTTTCTAGGTGGAGCAGCGGAAATCGTTGAGGAGCCTGAGAGCCCTCGAGTGGAGTTTAAGATGGCCGTTGCAGGGCCAATATCCAGCTTCGTCATAGCCGCCATACTGGGATGGTTATGGTATGTCTCCAGGATTGTTGATCTCACAACAGAGTTGACGGCGATAGCCCAGTACGGGGCTACCATAAATATCATCCTGGGCGTATTCAACCTTCTTCCGGCCTTTCCCCTTGACGGCGGTAGAATATTCAGGTCCATACTATGGAAGCAAAAGGGAAGCCTGATCAAGGCCACCCGAACGGCTTCCAAGGTCGGGGTCTGGCTCTCTTACGTTATGATGTTCGGCGGCTTCGTCATGATGTTTTTCGGAGGTTTTTTTAACGGTCTTTGGATCATCTTTATAGGGTGGTTTATAAAGTCCGGCGCCGAGACGGGGCTCAGTCAAACCATTATCAGCCAAGTTCTCGCGGGGACTACCGTGGAAGAGATTATGTCGAAGGATGTCGTAACTGTCGATTCTCATATATCCTTGGAGAAGCTTGTAAGAGATTATTTTCTATCAAGAAGGTTCGCAGGCTATCCTGTTCTAAGGGAAGGTGCCGTTGCGGGTTTGGTAACAATGGACAGGGTGAAAGATGTCCCAAAGACGAGATGGAAGGAATTGACTGTGGAGGATGTTATGAAACCTCTAGTTGAGCTGGTGACGGTGGAGCCTGAAACCGCAGCATCCGATGCGATGTTTAAGATGTCGACGAGGGAAGTGGGAAGGATCCTCGTGATGGAAGGTGACGAATTGAAAGGGATTGTCAGCAGGAGAGATCTCACCCATCTGATCAAGGCCAGAGTCGAGTTTGAAGAAAGAGGTTAATGAAATTTTTCCAGCGCATCTTTGGAAGAATAGGAAAGTTATAGG
>CAYFVN010000200.1:0-3473 GCA_964346575.1 uncultured Candidatus Bathyarchaeia archaeon | reverse complement strand
CTCTTGAGCTATAAGAAACCTTGTTTATTAGCGCGCGCGTCGATTGAGAAGGCTGCGAAAAGGTACGGAAAAAGCCGGGAATAAAAAAATAGCCTCCCTTTTTATTCAGGCCTAGGATAATGTGGTTATTGGTCCGGTCCCCAGATCCAGTGGCTTCCAGGGTTGTGCACATTATAGTATGATGCTCTGTCGATCCATCTCGCCGCATGGAATCCATACGGATATGTTGATCGGTATTCGGTTGGATACCAGTAAGCATGATACTCGACGATCGGATAGCGTACAGTCCATGGGTAGACGTACCGCGCCAGGCTTGGATCAACGGGCACAATCGCCATTTAAATCGCCAAAACTAGTTTGTGGACTCTATAAATAAACATTACTGTTACGTTGAAGTCGAATAGTTCTTTTGGGATTCAGCGTTTTAGTGCTTTTGCCAGTTCTCTGATTATCCTCTTCTGATTAGAGGTTAGTTTTGTAGGAGTTCTAATGCTCACCTTCACCAGTTCATCTCCCCTGCCGCGGTAGTTGATTATTGGAAGACCCTTCCCCCTCAACCTGAATATCTCTCCAGTCTGTGTTCCCTCCGGAATCGTAAGCTTCTCACATCCCTCCATCGTGGGGATTTCAACCTCTCCACCCAACACTGCATCGGTGAAGTCGATGAGAACCTCCGTCAAGATGTTCGCTTTAACCCTTCGAAACGTCTTATGAGGCTTTACCTTTATGGCTATACATAGGTCTCCCGGTGGACCGCCTACGAATCCAGGTTCTCCTTTTCCCGACAGGATTAATGTTGCTCCATCCTCTGCTCCAGGTGGGATCTCGATCGGCATCCTATCGATCCTCTGTGTAATGCCGGACCCCCCACATTCCTCGCAGGGTTTCTTTACGATTCC
Source organism: uncultured Candidatus Bathyarchaeia archaeon (assembly GCA_964346575.1). Classification (GTDB taxonomy): domain Archaea; phylum Thermoproteota; class Bathyarchaeia; order 40CM-2-53-6; family DTGE01; genus CAYFVN01. The sequence goes on along the minus strand of CAYFVN010000200.1, from coordinate 2,574 downwards.
CCCTCTTCCTCCGCACCTTTCACAGGGTTCCAGAACCGAACCTGCATAAACCGGTGTTTTAGTAAGCTCTCTTCGACCGGTTCCCTTGCACCGTGGACATTCTTTAGTGGACGCATCGTTTTTTGCTCCACTCCCTTTGCAGGTCTTACAACTCTCTATTCTTGGAATTTCTATATCGACGGTGGTTCCCCTATAGATGTCTTCGAGGTCTATTTGAAGCTCGTAGGTAAGGTCCATTCTCCCCTGGTAGAATCGCTCTGTTCCGTATGGATGCGGGCTTCTGTCGAATACGCCAAAGGTGCTTTCTACATCGTTGAAGCCAAAGCCGATGTCTCTAGGGGTGACACGGTAGTTTTCCTCATGGAATATGTTATCCCAATTGTATCGAGTACCTCCACTATAGTGTTCGAAGGAGTCGTATCGGTTTCGTTCTTCATCATCCGACAAGGCAGTGTAGGCTTCAGAGATTTCTTTAAATTTCTCTCCAGCATCGGGGGACTTGTTCCTGTCTGGATGATACTTTAAAGCTAGTCTACGATACGCCTTCCGAATATCCTCATTTGTCGAATTCCGATCTACTCCAAGTATCTCGTAGTAGTCACGTTTTGTCATTAGAGTCCCCTAAACCAATGAATTTAGTTATTCAAATTCCATCTAAATTTTTTATGATCGGAGAGGTCTTTTCAATGATGGTCGAGCAGACTTTTTTGACAGGTATCTATATACTGTCTACCGTGTATTCAGCTCATGTTAAATTGGACCAGAAAGAATTTAGCGCCGCGCTAATTTAATCATCTAAGGTGCCTTATAAGAGAATATCTAATTAATACGATATTGCTTATACTGATGTATCTATAGTATTATTCTACAAGGTTGGTGGCCATATATGCAGAAATCTTCAAGATTAAAAGAGGTTGGTCTTCCACCCGGCACCCTAGTCCATATAGGCGAGAGAAAGGTAAAGAAAGCGAAGATTACAGTTATAGAATACGATGAATCAAATTTCCTAGAGAAAGAAGTAGAATCTGTCGAGGAATGTTTTCCTTTTAAAGATCAAACAGCTGTGACGTGGATAAACATCGATGGACTCCACCGAATCGAAATTTTGGAGAAAATCGGGTCCCATTTGGGTATACATCCTCTTGTTCTCGAAGATGTCCTGAATACAGGGCAACGCCCTAAAACGGATGATTTTGAAGAATACTTACTCATTATCTTGAAGTTGTTTTACTACGATCAAGAAGACGGTGAAGTGACGGTTGAACAGGTAAGCTTGATCATAGGTTCAAATCATGTAGTATCCTTTCAGGAGAGAGAAGGCGACATTTTCAACTCTATCAGAGATAGGTTGAGAAGCGGGAAGGGTCGTATAAGAAAGATGGGTTCTGATTATCTCGCGTACTCTTTGGTTGACGCGGTCGTCGACCACTATTTCGTCATCCTGGAGAGAGTCGGAGAGAAGATCGAGTCCTTAGAGGATGAGTTAATGGAGAATCCCACGGCCGAGACGTTGCAGGAGATCCACAACTTGAAGAGGGAGCTGTCTTACCTGCGTAAATCCATCTGGCCACTGAGAGAGGTGGTTAACGCACTGGAGCGTGGGGAGTCGTCGCTTATCCAGGAAAACACTCAGCTCTATTTGAGGGACGTATACGATCATACGATTCAGGTCGTCGATACTGTCGAAACTTTTAGGGATATACTTTCCGGTATGCTTGACATTTACCTTTCAAGCGTCAGTAACAGGATGAATGAGGTGATGAAAGTCTTGACCATCATCGCGACCATATTCATCCCATTAACCCTAATAGCGGGCATATACGGCATGAACTTCAAGTATATGGCGGAACTTGAATGGCGTTGGGGATATCCCGCTGTCATACTTTTGATGCTTATTGTCAGCGTCTCGCTGCTGGGTTACTTCAGGAAGAGGGGATGGCTGTGAGAGAAAGGAAATCATTTTGATTATTGGCTTTAATCATAATTGAAATAAATATCAGTCAATACGTTCATCATTGCGTAAAAACATTTAAAATATTTAAATAATCTAAAAGAAGACGGGTTATAAGAAAATTATTTCTAACGAACTCTCTTCCTTTACTTCCAATATCTTGAGCTATTTGGGGATTTTCTAATAGGAATAAAATCCTTTCCATAAAATTTCCTAACGTTCCTGTATATCGAAGATATTGCTTCATCTCCTACTATATTACGGTAATCCTCTAACTGATGCATGTCGTAACCTCATGAATTCCCTATATGCCCTATACCAGTAGGCAATAAATAAGCTTAGATATGCTCTTTCTTCAACCTACCCAGTATTTATTAGTAATCCATTAGTACTCTAATATAGGACTAGTTACAAATGAAGCGTTTACTGATTGTGTCGAATAGGTTGCCAGTAAACGTTGTAAAAAGAAGAGAAAAGCTGCATTTCAAACACAGTGTGGGTGGCTTAGTTACCGGTCTAAGCTCCTTCTATAAATCGTATAATGCACGATGGATAGGCTGGCCGGGGATCTCATCCAACAATATAGACGAAAAAAACGTAGCCCAAAAACTGATAAGTAAATA
>CAYFVN010000199.1:0-3194 GCA_964346575.1 uncultured Candidatus Bathyarchaeia archaeon | reverse complement strand
TTCTGTGCCTATCAGCAGAGCGTGTTCGTTCTCGGAATTTCTCCAAGAACTTTTCGTAAACTGGTTGAGGAACATATTTCTTGACGGTTTCTTTCCAACCTTTGGGGCCAACCAGACTTTTTACAAAACTTGAACTTATTCCTGCGGTTTCTCTAGGAGGGATCAGAAATATAGTCATTATTTTAGAGTCTAGATCGCTGTTGATGTGTCTCATTACCCGTTCATATTCATAATCGCTTTCGGACCTGATGCCTCTTAGAATATAAGCTGCTTCTACCGATCTTGCGTAGTTTACAAGAAACTGATTCTCAAAAGTGTCTACGGTCGTATTCCGATATGGTTTTGTAATGTTTCTTAACATTTCAACTCGTGCATCAAGAGAGAAAGCATATTCTTTGTCAGGGTTTGTCCCTATTGCTATGATAAGCGCGTCAAATAGTCTTGCTCCTTGCTTTATCATCCACACGTGGCCATTTGTAGGCGGATCAAAGCTTCCAGCATAAATCCCTTTCTTCATACCGGTAGTAGTCACTGTGGATTTAATAAGGTTTACACCACTTATTGGTATAATTTAATGGCAAAATCAACATTCAGCATGCATGCCATCGTTTATTGGTGCTCATTCTTTTCGAGTTTGCTAACGATTTTATCGAAGAGGTGTCTCGCAATTGCGCGCGCGCATCTTTATCAGATAGATTATACTCTGCACGAAAAGCGACGAGAAAAGTCTCTGGAATGATCTTTCTTACAGCGCGCGCATTGATATTAAACCTTATTGGCCGCGCGCACATCATAATTCGCGCGTTAGGAGAACCACCACAGCCTCAAAAAGTGCATCAATTGATATATTCAGCAACATATGATCGAGAGAAAAAACCAACATCCACGCGTAGACATTATCTACAAAAAGGAATTAAGAGAGAAGGACATAGTACCAAACCGCATTAAAAAAGGAAGCAAAATGCGCGCGCGTTGTTGATGCCCATTTAAAAGCGCTATAGGAGTCTTTGTTTTGGACCTTAAAGACATCATCTGGGTTGCGGATGGCAGGGAGAAGGCTGATCTACTTCTGAAGAACGCCGAGATCGTGAACGTCTTCGCAGGGGAGACAATTAAAGATCACGTGGCAATATCAAAAGACAAGATAGTTGGATTTGGGGAATACTCAGCCCACAAGACAATCGATCTTAAGGGCAAATATCTCTGTCCTGGCTTGATCGACGGTCATGTTCACATCGAAAGCTCGTTACTCAGCGTGCCTGAGTACGCTAGAGCGGTAGTGCCACTAGGTACAACGACTGTGATCGCTGATCCTCATGAGATAGCGAATGTCCTAGGACTGGATGGTATTCGATATATACTTGCTTCCAGCAGGAGCCTTCCCCTCGACATCTACATAATGCTTCCGTCATGCGTTCCAGCTACCCATCTTGAGACTACCGGAGCAAGGCTGAGTGCGTCGGACCTCTCTCTTCTGATCGGTGAAGAGAGGATACTCGGTGTGGGCGAAGTGATGAACTTCCCATCTGTTCTGAAGGGAGATCCAGGGACGCTGGAGAAGATAGCAATCGCAGGGCGCCGTGTGGTTGAGGGACACGCACCAGGTCTATCTGGGAAACATCTCTCAGCCTATATTTCAGCTGGGATAAGATCAGATCACGAGTGCACCTCTATGGAGGAAGCTGAGGAAAAACTGCGAAAGGGAATGCACATCATGATTCGGGAGTCAAGCCCAGCGAGAAACCTTAAGACGTTGCTTCCACTCGTGAACGCCAAGAATTCGAGAAGATTCAGCTTCGTCAGCGATGACAGGCATCCCATAGACTTGGTTGAGGAGGGTCACATAGACTACATGATCAAGACAGCAGTAAAGATGGGGGTAGACCCGGTTGTGGCGATTCAGATAGCTACAATAAACACAGCCGAGTACTTCAAACTCGGAAATATCGGTGCCGTGGCTCCCGGATATCAAGCCGACCTGATTGTCTTTGACACACCGAGCAACTTCAAGGTTCTCAAGGTGATCAAGAGAGGCGCGATCGTCGCTGAGAAAGGCGGCCTCGTCATACCTTTGGAAGCCCCAGATGCTCATCTTAGAAGCTCAATAAACATAGCTTGGCCAACTACCAAGGACCTTAGCATAGAGACAAAGGATGATAGGATCCGAGTAATCGAAGTCATACCAAATCAAATCGTTACCAAGGAGAGAATAGAGGAAGCTGCTGTAAGAAAAGGAATGGCCATTGCTGACCTAGGCAGAGACCTGTTGAAGATAGCCGTACTCGAGCGTCACCTCGCTTCCGGAAACATAGGGCTCGGCTTCGTCAAGGGCTTCGGCCTCAAGAGAGGGGCTATTGCGTCGTCGGTTGCTCATGATTCCCATAACTTAGTCGTGGTGGGCACAAACGACAAAGACATGATATGCGCCATAGAGGAGATAATTAAGATGAAGGGTGGCTTGGTAGCGGTCGTCGATGGCAAGGTCTTGTCAGCTCTTACACTGGAGATAGCCGGCCTGATGTCATCTGAACCGTTTGAGAGAGTTGAAGATAGGATGAGAGAACTGGCTTCCGCTGCCAAGGAAATGGGGTGCAGGTTGGATCGCCCGTTCATGACGCTGTCGTTCATGGCTCTTCCAGTGATACCTGAACTCAAGCTCACCGACAAGGGATTAGTCGACGTTGATCACTTCTCCATAGTTCCTCTATTCATAGAATGATGTTTTCACCAATCACCCCCCAGGCAGCCTAGCCGCGCGCGCGGCATGCATTCATGCATGCGTGCCGCAGAGTTCTTATTTCATCTTCATAGGTATAAATTTGCCATACCCTGATTTGTTTACTATAGATTCGCCATCATAAACAATTTTACCCCTTGCAATAGTGGTGACAGGCCATCCTTTGAAAGTAGAACCCTCGTACGGGCTATGGTTAACCTTGTAGTGAAGCTTTTCTACCGAAACCTTTTTTTCAAGTTTCAAGTCAACGACCACAATGTCAGCATCAAAGCTTGGTGCTATGTCGCCTTTTCTTCCGTAAAACCCAAAAATCCGCGCTGGGTTCTCGCATAGAACTCGACGAACATCAGAGAGAGACATCCTTTGTTTATTGACTCCCTCACTCAATAAGAGAGGAAGCATGGTCTCTACAGAAGGAAGACCACTCCAAGCTTCCCAGATGTTAGACCACCCAACC
>CAYFVN010000198.1:0-1732 GCA_964346575.1 uncultured Candidatus Bathyarchaeia archaeon | reverse complement strand
GGTGAAAAGGGGGAGAAGAAGGAACCCTATCGTTTTGAGTCACGCAAGGAATGGCGGATACCCAAGGAATTGAAGCGCGAGGCTATGGCATGGTATCAGATGCTTGACATCCCGGAGGTTGGTCGTAAAGGTAAGGGTAAGAAAAGCTATTATATGAAAGAGTTTGGGGGAAAAAGCAAAGGATTTGACTATTATATTGCTTGGACTAGTTACGGTACAATATAAGGTTACGCCTACGACTTAGGGTGAAAGACCAAATTCCAGAAACAATTAGTTGACTCGGGTTTGCCCGAGGATAAAGCAAAGATTGTAGTGGATAATATTCACATCAACACTCCAGGTGGCCATATCGTCTTAAACTTCATGGAGATACCGGATGAAATGCTTTCTCTTCCACCGTTAAAGACGGATTTAGGGGTGACCATCAAATTTGATAAGTCGAAGGGTAAATCGGAGATGGAAATCGAGGTTGACCGGAAAATATGGGGGGCGCGCGCGCTACGCCTGAAAAATTTGGATGAGCGTATCAGGAAACTCGAAGATCATCACCTTTTTGAATAAACATTTCATCTCGTTGATGCATGCGTGCTCTACCAACTAGTTATCTTACACGCGCGCATATAACACACACATGTTGCAACCACATTGGTCATATTAAATTGAGACAAGGGTAAACAATCATTTATAAGACATACTTATGAAGGAGAATTATAGTTGAAATTCTATGCCTCGGTAGCTAAGCCTGGTTATAGCGACGGACGACACTTCGTGTTGGTTGATCCTTGTAACCTAGGTGGGATAGCCGTAGGACGCGGGTTCGAAGCCCGCCCGAGGCTCTATAAGCACCCGCGGTACGTTAATCGTACACTTTTCTCAATTTTGTCTATCTTCTCTTGTGTTAACGGTAATTTTACTTTTGACATAATTTTTGTAAACATATATAGGTAATCTAATGGTACCCACCTTTCAGTTGAAGTGTCCATTATTACTCGGTAACCGGGAATAATATATCGAAGAAGTTCTAGAAGATGTTTTTTTAATGCATCAGTACCCTAGAAATTAGCGCGCGCTAATAAAGATCCTTTTCATATCAGATGGGAAATACGATTCAATGATTGATGATATAGTTAAGGCTGGTGTAGATGGTTTTCTGATAGATCACACAAATGATTTGAAGAGCATAGCAGACAAGTATGGAGATTCAAAGGCGATAATTGGAAAAGTTGACAACTACAAGTTTACCTATGGCTCAACAGAGGATGTTGTATCTGAAGTCAAACGATGCGTAGACGAGGAGGGTGATTGTCTAACGCGCGCGCGCGCTTTTTTAAAGCTCCTGGAAATATCAGTCATGATATTCCGATCTACAATGTAGAAACTTATTTTAATGCTTGTAAGAAGTACGGCGAGAGAGAATTAAGTGGTCGCGGTTCTTCACGCTTGTTTTTGTACACGAATCAGTTTGCATTGAACCATATGTTTCAATCAAGAATTCTCAACAGACATTATTTAGCACGCTTATATTTATTAAAACGCGCGCTTCATTTAATTGCCTTAAGTATCTGTTATAGTTTACTAAGCTTCTGTAATTCTTGGATTACATTCTCGAGACCGAGTTCCTGCAATTTTTCTTTTGTAGGAATTCCCGTCTGTTTATTCCATCCTCTAAACTCATAGTAGTAATCTTTCATTGATTCCAAGGTTTCTCGCGGGATAGACTCGCCTTTATAGA
>CAYFVN010000197.1:0-1502 GCA_964346575.1 uncultured Candidatus Bathyarchaeia archaeon | reverse complement strand
CTCGTGATGAAATCGTCGTCCCTTAAAGTTGAGCATACTCCGGCGGCAACTGCCTCTTCTCCAGTATAAAAATGGATGGTGCCGAAAATTTCATTCTGCGTAAAAAGTTCGTAAGCTTTATCCTCAAACAACCTGATCTTTAACATCTTCTCGTAGAGTTCGATGATCTTCTCTTTACTTAGCTTACTTTCCTGTTCACTCATTTCGGAATCACAACAAACTTCAATCGAGATAGGTATAGGCGTCGCGATCAGCCTTAATTATTTATACTTCTTATTAAATTTATCCGATGGGAAAACCGTCTTTATTTTTGGCGTCCTAAACTCTCTAATGGAAACAATCGTTTTTTATTTAATGAGAAGATCACACAATAGCTAAGCTATTTAAATTAAAAACTTTTAAAATGAAAAGGTTAAATAAGCTCAGAGGCTGAGCTGACTCTCCTGGTAGCTATGAAGGCATTGGTGAAGTTTGAGTCGGGCAGGGGCAAGATGGAGATTAGAGAGGTTGAAGATCCAAGTATCTCGTCGGATCAAGTAATGATCGAGGTAAAGGCGGCTGGTATATGCGGCACCGACATACACGTATTCGAAGGGGAGTTTCCGGCAAGTACACCCTGTATTCTTGGACATGAATTCTCAGGTGTGATTGTAGAGAAGGGCGGAAGCGTCTCAGGGTTCGAGATCGGTGATAGGATAACTTCTGAAACGGCAGCGATAGTGTGTGGAAGATGCCGCTACTGTTTATACGGCAACTATAATCTATGTTACTCTCGTAAAGGTTTTGGATACGGCGTTGTTGGAGGAGCCTTCGCTCGTTATATAGCGGTCCCCGAGGTTCTCCTTCACAAAATTCCGGATAACCTTTCATTCGAGGTTGGAGCGGTGACGGAACCTGTAGCCGTCGCTCTACACGCCGCCTCTGACAACGCCGATATAAAACCGAACGATCTAGTGGTCATCACGGGTCCGGGTCCTATCGGTTTATTGCTGCTACAAGTTGCAAAATTCAGTGGGGCACGTGTATTGATTATTGGAACAAGTGTCGACTTATCAAGGCTTCAAATGGCAACTAAACTTGGAGCAGATTGGATCTTAAATATGGAAAATGAAGATCCCGTTGAGAAGATAAGAGATTTAACTGACGGTGAGGGATGTGATGTTGTTTTCGAGGCATCCGGTAATCCGTTGGCAATCGATCAAGCCGTAAAATTGGTCAGGAAACGCGGTTGGATAACTCTGGTTGGGCTTTATGGTAAACGGATAAATTTGGATCCGAATAAGATAGTGATGAATGAAATAAACGTTCGTGGAACCTGGAGTCAAAACTGGAGGAACTGGGAAGCTGCATTGCAATTGATGTCTTCGAGAAAAATAATGGTTGAACCTTTGATTACCCATAGGTTTGGACTATACGATTGGGAAAAGGCGTTCAAGTTGGTGAAGGATAAGGAAGCGATCAAGGTCATCCTCGCTCCTGGTTAGTTATCGATCTTTACATAG
>CAYFVN010000196.1:0-4884 GCA_964346575.1 uncultured Candidatus Bathyarchaeia archaeon | reverse complement strand
TCCGCGTATATCTGTATCCAACCGCAATCCCTGGATCCCATCATGTCCGAGTGATCGCCGTGTATGTTTATTGGCGCGGAGAGCGCTCTATTGACCACGCACATAACTATCGGGCATCTTAACCCCGAGGCTATGTAGAGCATCTCATGCATTAACGCTAGGCCTTGGCTTGACGTGGCTGTGAATACACGAGCACCCGTTAGACTCGCTCCTATACAGGCCGACATGGCAGAGTGTTCAGACTCTACGCAGACAAATTCAGTGTCCACTTCACCGTTCGCTACATAGTTGCTATACTCTTCTACTATTATGGTTTGGGGCGTGATTGGGTATGCAGATACTACATCTACCTTGGATTGTTTGGCGGCATAGGCAGCTACTTGATTACCGCTTAAACCGAGCACCTGTACCATGTTCATTCCTCCACCATGGAGATTGCTTTGACGGGGCACTCGTACGCGCAGATTCCGCATCCCTTGCAGTAATCAAGGCTTATCTTCACCTTTCCGTTTGATTGATCTATTGCAGGTTCGGGGCAGTAAATCCAGCAAAGTAAGCAACCTATACACTTCTCTAGATCGACGACCGGTTGAAACGTCCTCCAGTCGCCTGTCTTATATTTTCTAGCCGTTCTACCCTCAAGTATTACGCTTCCTATCGGTATGCTCCTCCAACCTGGTTGTTCGTTTGAGTCCATTAACTTTGCACCTCTGAACATCCCCTCTTCACAAGTTCCATATTCTTATCCAATATTGGCCCTTCAAATCTCTCTTCTAAGGCTTTCATCACGGAATCAGTGGAAACTAATTTAGATGCTTCAACTAAAGCGCCGAGCATTATAGTATTCAAAGCTCTAGCATTTCCTAAAACTTCCAATGAAATTTTAGTCGCGTTTAACGTATATACATCCATGCCGGTTAACTTCAACTTTGAAGTCAACTCCCTCGGCTTCTCCTTCGAGTTCACCAGGAGCTTTCCATCTCTCTTAAGGCCTTCCGTGACATTTACTAGCTTGATAACCGTCGGATCCAGAACTACCACTATATCCGGCTCGTAGATCTTGCTATGAATCTCTATCGGTTCATCAGAGATCCTGGTAAAGCCGGATATGGGGGCTCCTATCCTCTCGGGTCCGAACTCCGGGAAAGCCTGGGCGTGCTTGCTCTCCAATATTGCTGCGTAAGCTAACAATCTACTGGCCGTGATAATCCCTTGACCCGCTCTACCATGCCATCGAATCTCCTTTAACATCAACTACGACCTCGAAGTAGTGATTGAAGTTTAATACATAAATATTTAGGAATAAAAAGATTATGAAGATTAAAATATCATCCGTTGTATACTCCAAATGAAACCAATTTCAAACGTAGTATAGCCTAGAAATCTCGTTCATAAATATTAAATGATCTCCAGTAAAGTATGTAATAGCCTACTCTTTTATAGAGGCTATAGCTCTGGTTATATCGGATTTGGTGACTATCCCTACAAGACTCCCGGAATCGTTTACTACTGGTAGGCCACTGATATTATGTCTTGTCATTAATTTGGCAGCATCAGAAAGGTCTGAATCCTTGTCTATCGATATGGGGGGTGCCACCATGATGTCTCTCGCCGCGAGTAGGTGTATGCTGCTGGGAAGGGTGATTGCTCCTCCCACAATGACGGGTCTTCCTTCCATCAAAATCTTTGGAGGCTTGAGTAGGCTGCCTATCATCGTCACATCTGCCAAGGTTATGATCCCGACGGGCTTTTTTTCATCATCTGCGACTATTACTCGCGAAATTTTATTTTCAGACATTAAGTTCACCACCAGATATATGGATTGCGATGGCATAACGGTTTTTGGATTCGCTGTCATATAGTCTTGTACTTTGAAAATCCCTCCCCCTTTGCTCGCAAAATATAAATTTAAGTCTGCTTTCGTCACTATGCCTGCCAGTTTACCATCCTCTTCCACGACGATTAAGGAGCTTAAATTCCTTTTCACCATCGTGCCCGCGATGCCCGATATAGATGCACTTGAATCGATCGTGATCAAGTCTTTGCCAGTCATGACTTCCTCTGCAGGCATCTCTTCGAGTCCTCGCTTCGATTTGTCAGCGATCAGGAAGCGCACGATGTCCTTTTGTGTTATAATTCCTACAGGTTTATTTTCCATATTTACAACTACAACTCTGCTTATGCGATGTTTTCCCATAAGCCCTCGTACTTCCAAAATCGAGGTTGTATTAGAGCAGGTTACAACTTTTTTCGTCATAATATCTCTTACAGTATTATTCATCTAGGTTTCACCAATCTTTACTAGATCAGGTTGAATATTTCCATTGAGATTCTCCTTCAGTTCAAAGCCTGATCGTTATTACTGTACATGTAAAGATATAAATGCAATTCATCTCGATGATTTTTAACTTAGAGATGCCTTTCAGAGTAGTGATAATGGTCTGGAGATAAGCCTTGAATTTGAAACTTCGGAGGGGGGAGGCTGTGCGGGAATTAACGTACGACTCAGCCTCTATTCGAAGTATTTCATTTTCAAATCGTATATTTTCGGCGTCTTCCGGAAAATCTTATTGGTTAAGAGTTTTATGGATTGTTGGTTTCCCGCTCTTAGGGGCTTTCGTTCTCGCCATGTTCAGAATCTCCCTGGGAGTTTTAATACCGAAGGTTATGTCCGACTTCTCCCTTAGCGAGGTTGAGGTAGGGGCTATCTTATCCTCTTATTTTGCTGCTGTTGCTATGGTTATGGCTTTGGGCGGCTATGCCTCGGATAGATTGGGTAGGAAAGTGCTTATGGGTTTAGGCACTACTCTGATGGCCTGCGGAATCCTTCTATTCAGCATCTCAACAACGTATAGTTCACTGGTGGCCTCGATGTTCATTTCGGGGATCGGACTTGGCTTATACCTCCCAACTTCGTACGCCTATGTTGGAGAGGTTCTCCCCACGAGCAGAGGTTTCCTCGTGGGGGTCACTAATAGTGTATGGGGTTTTGGCGGTTTCCTGGGACCGTTAGTATCCGGATTTCTAGCTGAGGGGTACGGTTGGAGGATGCCCGTAATGATCTTCGGTGTCTTAAGCTTATTCAGTTCGGTGGCTATATGGAGTATACCGTATGTTAAGCGTAAGCCAGAGGATAGACGTAAGATACCGATTAAGTCCATTATTGCGGATAGGGAGCTAGTCCTTATAGCCATAGCACTGGGTATATGTGATATGGGGATTTTGTCCTCCATGATTTGGACACCTAAGTTCTTAATAGACTGGGAAGGGTTCACCATCGCTGATGCGGGATTAGCGTTTGGAATTTTCTTCCTCTCTGGAGGTGTTGGATGCATAGTTTTAGGTTGGTTCTCGGACCGTTTTGGGAGACGTAGAATTGCGGCCACCGCCAGTTTAACCGCCGCATCTCTGGCTCTATTATACTATCTAAGTAGTGGTTATCCATACTTTGCACGTATAGCCTTCTCGGCTGTGTTTGGATTCGTCTCATTCGCTACTTGGAATATATCTATAGCGGCCGCTCAGGATCTTGTGGATCCCTCGGTTTTTGGATCTGTGACCGGATTTGTGCAGAACATAGCTTTCACCGCCAACGTAATAATTCCAGTAATCTCTGGAAGTTTAATAGCCTATATAGGTCTATCCCACGCTTTAACAGTGTCGGTATGCATCCCGTACCTGTTTCATGGTCTAGTATTTGTATATCTGTCTATGGGAAAACTTAAACAAGTTTAATTGATGGATCTAGTGTACTTGGCTAAGTGTTACTCTGGTTTAAATATGGAATCGGATGCGATATAGGATCGGATTTAATTTTTGAAGCACACGTACGTGACGCCTCTCAATCTAATCTTGTTTTATCGTTGGATTTCGATGAGCTTATGGGATGGATGTCCTTGTTGTGAAGTATGGGGTTAGAAGCTAAAAGGAACTAACGGCTTTATTATGTATGAGGGTTTCAAAAATATTGAGGATTCACGGATGAAGAGAACGTTATTTATTGATTATGACGATACGCTTCACGATACCGAATCGAAGTATATATCTAAATTGGACGGCATTATGGGGATGGATGGTTCTACCTTATGGGATATGCTCTTGAATAGAATTCATAAAGAAATACACGAGAGGCATCCCGAGAAGCACGGTGATACGGGTTTTCACGTTGAGTTGCTTTTAAAAAATTTAGGGTGTAAAATTGAATCGAAGATCGTTAAACGATTCGAGGTGGCTCTTGAAGAAGCTGAGGAGGCATGCTGGGAGAATCCATCCTATTTTCCGGATGCCTTCGAGTTCCTAAGAAGAGTTAAGGATTCGGGATACATCCTATGCATTACCACTGGACCCAACTCGATGGAGAAAGCCGGTGCATTGGAGAGCCGAATTCAAGTGAAGATGTTCGATTATGTCTTCGGTGAAGACGTTCTCGGCTTTCTGAAATCGGATCTTAACTACTATAAAAGAGCGTTGAAACTCGCTGGTGCCAACCCCTCCCTTACAGCAACTATTGGGGATACCATCTCTACGGATGTGATCCCAGCTAAGAAATTAGGGTTGAAGGCAGTTTGGGTGAACAGGAAGGGCGTAACCGTAAACAGTCTTCAAACTAATCCAGACGGTGAGGTAAGGGATCTAAATGAAGCCTTTGAATTCCTTCAGACTATTTTTAATAAGATATGATTAAGGTCTTCTTCTCCTCCAAGTAGTCCTTCGGTAACAAAGTAGAGATTAACGCGGCTACTTGCCATATCCATAAGCTCACCAGTTGCTTAAAGTAGATCCTCTTGAAAACCCTACGGCCAAACAAAATCGAGCATCATAGTTAGACTTTTCTCTCTCGGCTTAGGAGGTCTTATGGGGACTGCCGTAGAACTGAGTGCCCTT
>CAYFVN010000195.1:0-1849 GCA_964346575.1 uncultured Candidatus Bathyarchaeia archaeon | reverse complement strand
TGACGACCGTGGAGGTTCCTTTTACCGCTCCTTCCACATATATTGGACCTACTAGTGGATTTCCAAAAGGAATCTTACTTCGATCTCTTACATCTTTCTCATCTCTCAACTGTCCTGATGCTGCATCCTCAATCTTTAAGATCAAAGTTTCTTTGGGTTTAACGTAGGCAATCGGCTCGTCTTCGGAACTGAGGGAGTATTTTAATCCTATATCTTTATACGAAATTCGTTTCAATTTGGGAATCAACATTTATCAAATATTACGTTATTAAATATAGGTTTTATCTATTGGTGACTCATCATACTTGGGGTGAGTAAGCGCAATTATATTGTTTGCTGAATCTATGGAAAATCGATCAGTTGATGAAAAGGGAAGTTGTGTCATGCCATGAGGGCAAGTACGGCTTTAATTCTTACATGTTGTCTGGTATCTCTCATCGCATGGTCGGTGGATGAGATTAAAGTTCAGGAAAACATGGTTTACAGTTTCCAGAATATAATGCAAGGGCGTTTGTGGGTTTTAGTTGTTGCTATTTTTGTTCATTCAGACATTTTCCATCTTGCGATTAATATGCTATTCCTCTTTGTTTTTGGGAGGACGCTTGAGGAGGAGTTGGATGGAAAGAGGATGGTGGAAAGCTTTTTGATCGGAGGAATTTTATCGTTCTTGTTGACCACTCCCTTCTACCGGCTCGATACGACGATGGGGGGAGCGTCTGCTGCAATATTTACCCTAGCTGCTATAGCTATGCTTGTAAAACCACTAAAGTTTTCACTTATATTCCTCTCTCCCGTAGGACTCGTAGCCATCGCATTTTTTCTATATAACGCTATAATCATCTACTATGGAGTACAAAGCACAATCTCATATATTGGGCATGTAATAGGTTTTATATTAGGGATTCCATTCGGAATAGCATGGAGTAAAAGTTGGAGGCGGAATCTGTTCCTGACAATTCTACTATTAGCCATCTACTATACCGTTTTTAAACTGATATTGAAGATTTTAGCCCCGTCATAATCTTTTATGGTAAGCGTGCGATTTTTTAGGGTTATCGATTTTTTACGGTCGTACAGCGCGCTCAAGCTAGACATAAAGGGTTCCAGTAGACCCTTTAAACCTAATATTCACAACCGCACTAATGAATCTCTTAATGTCTCTGAAGGGATTAATCTTCGATTTCTCTTCACCATAACTGGTGTGAACCGCAACCTTCCCAATTCTAAGACCCTGCCTTTTTATCCTATATAATATTTCAGTATCACCCTCGAAACCTATGCTCTCCATGCGAAGTATTAGTCTTTTAATAGCCTCTTTTCTATAAGCTCGATAGCCGGACTGTGTATCTTGAATCCAGATCCAGAAGATCAGCATAATTATCAAAGTTGAAAGAAGATTTGAAATGATCCTGATTAAAGGCATCTTTGCAGGATTTAGTTGCCTTTGACCCAAGACGACATCAAACCCCGAGTTTAGCGCTTGAGTAAACTTTGGGATCTCATCAGGATCATGTTGCCCGTCCCCATCCAACTGAATAATTGCGTCGATCTCCCATCGTTTACGTAGCACATGGTTAAAGCCTAATTTAAGAGCAGCCCATTTACCCCGATTTACCTCGTTTCTCAGTATCTTCCCCCCACCCTTAGCGGCTTCAAGGGCTGTGGAGTCGGTACTGCCATCGTCCACTACAATAACACTCGCGTACTTGCTCGATTTCTCAACAACCCTGCGAATATGCTCCCCCTCATTATACGCAGGTATAACGACTGCCAACCTCATATTTTATACTCCTGACACTCGGTAGATTATAAATCGATTTGCATTTTTCCCCGGGCGGTAGAAGCATAA
>CAYFVN010000194.1:0-5774 GCA_964346575.1 uncultured Candidatus Bathyarchaeia archaeon | reverse complement strand
TGACGAGGTCCTCTTTGAATGACGTCAGTTTAAGGGTGATCTCCGTATCCCTGAAACAGTACGCCGCCAACTCCCTGTACGAGAGTTCGGGTATAGGTTTATCGATCTCCAACTTTCCAACCTGGATGAGTGAGTTGCTTACGTCGTCAAGCGTGTTCTCTCTGTATCTCTGTGAGAATGCGTAAATTTGGATGGACCTATTGAAGAAAAATTTGTAGAGATCTATGTGTATTCCATCGGTAAGGGACGCCGAGTCTCTCGCCAACGTAATGGGCAGAGACTCTCTCGGTATTCCGAGGAGTAACGCCCTGTGGTAAAGATACTTTAGGTCAAAATCGTCCCCATTAAAGGTGATTATCAACGGGTAGCTTGATATCATGTTGAAGGTCTCCCTAATGAGCTCCTCCTCGTCTTTGAAGTATCTGAGCTCCAAATCCTCGGGGAGTTCCTGGGAACCTTCTTCTCCACCCTCCCTACGCAGAATCAGTGCGACTTTTTTACCGTCGGAGCCCGCCAGACTCACGCAAACCACTGGTTCCGAAGCCTCTCTCGAGTCCGGTATTCTAGCCATCTCGGAGTAAACTTCTATGTCTAAAGCTGCTCTAAGATAGTTGGGGACCGGACACTCAAGGATCGTAATCCAGTGTTCAATCAGCTTCTTATATTCCTCGTCTCCAATCTCGCTCTTCATAAACAGTTCAGGTTTCGACTCCAGGTAAGGCCACGAGGCTTTGAGGACACCACTCTCTACGGAGTACCTCATCCCAGGAATAATTCCCCTGTCGTATATGTAGTTCTCCACGTATTTTATGTCAGCTTCCCAAGCTTTGGTTACGTCGCGTATACATCCAGTAGGTCTACCCCCTATCGATAGAGGATCTTGTGCCACTATTTTGGAGACGCGTATCTTCTCGTCGCTTAGGGCATCGTACTTCTCAACCGTCTCAAGTTTTGAGAAGCCGGGATGCTTCATAATCGACTCAATCTTCTCCACCTCCTTTAGAGGTAATTTGGAAAAGCAGTAGGGTTTGTGGGACGTATTGTCATACCATAAATAGATCCTCCCCTCTTCGGGCTTGTACAGTTTTAGGTAAGCGGATCCTCTATCCCCGTCGTATCCCACTCCAACGATGTAAGAGTCGTATATTGAAGATGGTTCATGGGTTCGTATGGTCTGTGGAGGCTTCTCACCTCCTGCATCGACCTTCTCTTGCGGAGCCTCCCCCTCCGATTTTTTCAGGAAAAACTCCAGTTTAACGTTCACAGCGGTACTGCACCACTTTATATTGAGGCCGGTGTTCTTAAATAGATTATCTCGATTTAGGAGCCAAAACTTTCATGTCCGATCCGTTGGACGTCCGGCTGGTTTTGAGTGCTCTAAGATACGTGGATGAAGGGTTAAGCGAGAGGGCCGCATTTGCCAGGAGCGTTGCAGATTACGATGTTCGCAGAGGGAGGACGCTGCGGCGTGCCCTGATGCTCCTCATGGAGGTTTCGAAGCGTAGAATTCGTTATGACAGGACGTTAGAAAGGCTGGGTCTTTCAAACGTTGATCCAGCCGTTAAACCTCCATTGTATGTATATCTCTACTACTCCATTGACAACCTTCAGAATAGAGGAGATGTATGTGAGCTTCTAAGGGTATCTCGGGGTTTTAGGGGGATGCCGAGAGAAGTTGAACGTAGTTTGGCCTCCATCGGATTCGCCCGCGAGTCAATGCGCACCCACGATCCCAGTAGAGAGTTGGAGGATCATTCTCTAAAATTTTCATGCCCCCCATGGTTTGTCGAATACTCTTTCAGGCTCCTAGGTAGACCGGATGGAATTCGTTTCTTAAGGTCTTGCCTCGGGAGGCTACCCCCATACTTGAGGGTCAACACTCTCAGGGGGGACGAGGCGTCTACTCTAGATCGTCTTAAGAGGGAGGGAGTGAGGCTCAGCAAGGTTGATAAGGTCCCTTACGTATATAGGGTAGACGGCTTCTCAAAACCTCCCACTCGTTTAGACTCTTGGCGCGAAGGTCTATTCTCTTCTCAAGACTTTTCAAGCTGCCTCGTCGGCTATGCAGCCGATCCGAAACCTTACGAGGAGGTTTTGGATCTATGTTCAGCACCCGGAGGGAAGACGAGCCATATAGCTCAGATCATGAACAACCTTGGGAAGATCTACTCGATCGATTTTTCCCATGAGAGGATGAAGCTTTGGGGTCGCGAGATGAAGCGTTTGGGTGTGGAGGTCGCTGAGCCCGTCATAACCGACGTTAAGTCAGGGATTCCACTCGACGTTGAGGTGGACCTTGCGTTGCTGGACCCCCCCTGTACCGGCACGGGCGTGCTGATGAAGAACCCATCAATGAAGTCCCGTTTAACCCGTCCGGCCGTTAAATCTTACAGTAGAATCCAGTGGGAGATGTTGGTGAAGGCGTCGGAGAAGGTCAAGAAAGGGGGGCGTCTGGTTTACTTCACCTGTAGCATAACTAGGGAGGAGAATGAGGATCTGATATCGAGGTTCCTAGGTTTCAATCATAACTTTGAGCTCGTGGATTTAAGGTTCGATGGTTTTCCTCGGGGACTCTACCTCGATGAATGCATCAGGCTTTACCCTCACCTTAACATGTGCAATGGCGCATTCATAGCCAAGTTGAAGAGATCCTCTTAGAGTCTAGGGCCGTTGTAACTTCAATTATGATCTTAGCGGCCAACGCTGCCGTGGCTCCCGTATCATATCGAGGCGATACCTCCACCAGATCAAAACCCAGTATCTCATTTCTCATACAGATCCGCGTTAGAATATTCGTAAGCTTCAATGGATCTACTCCGTTAGGCTCCGGGTTTCCCACCGCTGGGGCGAATGATGGATCGACTGCATCCATGTCTATCGACACGTACGCAGGATCGCCGTCCAAATTTTTCCGTATCAGCGTCTCCAGTATCTCAACGTTCAGGTTGTTGAACGTTTCCGAGGATATCACCTTCACACCATGCTTGCGCGTGTATTCAAGTTCATCCCGAGTTAACGCTCTAGCCCCTATATACGTAACTTTTTCAGGGCCTATCTCCTCTATTACACGTCTCATGAAGGTTGTGTGGCTCAGGTTCGTGTTCAGGAATTCATCCCTCAAGTCGAGGTGGGCGTCGAAGCAGAGGAGTTTCCCCCTCTTCGTCGTGAGTCTCGACGCGCATCCCTTCGTTATCGTATGCTCTCCTCCAATGGTTATCTGCGTCTTCTGTAGCTCGCCTATGTACGAGGATACTTTTGACAGCCTATTCAGGGTCTCTTCCGCGTCGTTTGAGATGGTTAGATTGCCCAGATCCGTTATCCTGGATTCTTCGCAATCTACTCCTGTTACAGGGTTATAGGTTTCCAGGTTTGCGGATGCTTCTCTGATGGCGTTGGGTGCGAATCTTGCGCCCGGCCTGTACGTTGAGGTGAAGTCAAAGGGGACTCCTAGTATCGCGTAATCCGCCTCTAGAATGTTTTTAGAGTTACCCAGGAAGGGAGGGGCATATTCCAAGTAGAACTTTAGGTCTTCCATTATTCGAGATTTCTCTTGAGCATTCTTCATGTCTATTAGAGAAGGGGAGCCCATTCGATTAAAAGGTTTTTATAGGTTGAGATTCGATCTATTTGGCTTGTCTATCGATCTAGGTGGAATGAAGCATGGAGCTTAGGGGCAGTATAGTGTTTCTGGAAGGCTACTTCCTCGCTATAGCTGTTTATGTCACTTTAACATGTTTGCTCTCCGACCCTGTTAACGTCGTTGGTTACTGCGTCGTGGGCCTATCCGTAACCTCAGGAGTATTAATCTACGCTAGACATAGGCTAGGTTTCTACCTGGGTCTGATATCTACTATTGTGTCCCTCGTAGTCTTCGCCGTGGCGTTCAGCTTCTCCTTTAAGTTCAGAGCCGGGTTGGGGAGCTTAATCTACGACGGCTCACTTGCCTTCCTCTCCGTCTTATCCATAATAGCGTTCCTAGTTGTTCTGGATGGACGTAGCCTGTTCAGGACAGCCAAGTATTCCCAGAGTCAAGGTTAAGGCCATTTTGGATTGGTTCGGGCGGTGAGGTGAGCGTGTCAAGTTTAATCTCTTTCGTGGTTCCTACCCGTAATGAGCCTCAGATCCAAGATTTGCTCAGGAGCATCGGGTCCGTCATGGATGGTTTGGATGAGGACTTCGAGATGATGGTTGTCGATCGCTCCGACGACGATACGCCTTTGAGGGCTAGGAAGATGGGAGCTCGAGTTCACAGACAGCTTTCCAAGGGGTTGGGTGGGGCTTTGAAGGAGGGTTTCAATTTGGCAAGGGGAAGTATAGTCTTTACTATGGACGCAGATCTAAGCCACGATCCAGCCCACATTCCAAGGTTCTTAGAGGAGATTGGGAGAGGCTTCGATATCGTCGTGGGCTCAAGGAAGGTGGAGGGGGGAGGCGTAATCGGATGGGGGTTGAGAAGAAAGGCGACTTCATGGGGAGCCAATATGATAGGAAGGTTTCTGGCCGGTGTGGACGTATCCGACCTTACTTCTGGGTATCGGGCCTACAAGGCGGATGTCATCAACAGTTTAGATCTGGAGGGGCTGGGCTCTAGCGGTTATGCCTTCCAGTTGGAGGTTTTATCCGAGGCCTTGCGGAGAGGTTTCAGCGTTGGAGTGGTTCCCATAGTTTTCAGAGATCGTATGAGCGGTGAATCTAAACTTAGGGTTAAGGATATAGTTGAGTTTCTAAAGGTATCCCTCAGGTTACTGCTCAGGAGATTCAGATGACCTAAAACTGGCTTTCTAGCGCGCGTCTACTCATAGAATATGTTTTGATACTCCTGACATTTTAAGACGGACATAATCATCGTGAGATCAGCGTTTTATAGAACTCGCGTTCTCAATGTTTCGATTGGCGTAACATTGGGGGCATGCTATTAAAGGCCTTCTAAACTTAGACTTAACCGACACTAGTTGGAAGCCGCATTTCGAGCACTCCTTACGTAGTAGAGTAAGTCTTCCCTTTTGCGGTAGGGGCAACGTGAAGCTGCATTCGCTCTCCCATCTCCCGGTACAACCTATGAACCTCTTTCCGGTCCTTCTGTTCTTCACTATCTTTAGGAGTTCCCCGCATTTAGGACACCTCGTATACAGCGTCTTCTCTGAAGAGTAGGTTTCCCTTAAAATTTGGGATATTCGATCGCCTATCTCTCTTTCAGTCTCTCTCAGGGTTTCCAATATGGATCTCAGGTAGTTTACAGCTTCCAGGATCACCTCCTCCCTACTCTTTGAGCCTTCCTCTATCTTGAGCATCTGGTGTTCTAGGTCTCTCGTGAGTTCTACGTCTAAGATTCTAGGGCAGTAGTCCGCGATTATATCCGTTAGATTCAAGCCCAGGTGTGTGGCCTCCATTCTCTCACCTTTGATGTACCTCCGTCTGTAGAGTGTGTCTATAATCTCTGCTCGGGTTGCCTTAGTCCCTATCTCAAGCTTCTCCATAAGGCGGATTAGGCTACTGGGATTGTACCTTGGAGGAGGCTGCGTAAATCTCCTTACGGCCTCCACAGAAACAAGTTCGACCCTCTCTCCCTCCGACGCTGGAGGAATCTCAACGTCGACTTGTCTATAGTAGGGTCTGTAGTATCGAGTCCATCCGGGGCTTATGGTCGTGAAGCCCTGTACATGGAATATATGGTCTCCAACTTCGACGGTGACCCTCTTGGATTCCCTCGTTTGGGGGTTTGCCAGAGTTGCCAAGAATCTACGAGTAACGAGGTCGTAAAGCCTTAGGCTTCT
>CAYFVN010000193.1:0-2097 GCA_964346575.1 uncultured Candidatus Bathyarchaeia archaeon | reverse complement strand
AACCCACTTATACTGGCTAAAAACTTTCATGACATGATTCGGAGGGGCGTATCTCAAGCTGAGGTAGGTAGAAGATTCGGTTTAACTCAACAGCGGGTAAGCCAGCTTTTGGCCGTGCTTACATATCCAATATACCTGCAGGACATGATAACAAGCCGACTAGTAACGCCTGAGCATGCGAGAAAGATAATGTCCATAACCGATCCAACTCACAGAAAGAAGGTTGCAGAAAGAGTAAGCGTTGAAAAGTTATCGGTGCGCCAAACCGTTTCCCTCATCAAAAACTTGATCAAACGTAAGTTCAAGAAGTCCACCTTGGAGAAATCCGAATTCCTGGATAAAACTTCATGTGGGATCTATAAAGCTGAATTTAGAAATTTTAAGTGTAGATTAAGAAATCTAGAGTGTGCGGCTAAATTAAATCCGTCAAAAACCTGGGAGTATGCCAGCGAGGGTTGTCCACGAGATGATAAGGATCTTTGGACTCGGTTTATTCTTCTCTATGGTAACTCCGCTATAGAAATACTGACTGATTTTGCCGTTTCTAAAGGCCCTTACATCGAATACGAAAAAGACGCTTATGTTCAGGGCAAGAAAGCAAAACCATTTAAGGATTATGTTATCGAGTTGATCGAATGGTTGGTTGATATCGGGATAAATCAAAAAAGAGGATCAAATGTACCGCCTGTAAACTTACCTGGAAGATGCACTACTTGTGGAGCAAACTTCGAGTATCAAACGAAGGATAATGTGACTTTATTGTGGTGTCCATTTTGTAGAATTGAACCCCTCTTCAAATGTAGGATTTGCGGAGAGGTGATGAGCTTCGATCAAAGCTACAATCGTCTTCTATGTGGACGATGCGGTTCAACGGCGATATTTGTCAATAGAATCCAACCCGTAATATCACTAGAATATATTCTACGCGCGCATAATTATGGGATTAGAGATGAAAGATTGCAGGGACGCGTACCGGCGATCGTAAAAGTGGATTCAAACGGAAACTCGAAAATAGTCCACGTTCCAAAACCAGGTTTCATTGAAAGGTCGTTACAATCATCAAGTTGAACTAAAGTCCCAATCTTTGCGGCTGGGAAGGATGTGAAAGCTTAGGGATCCCATTACTACCCCTTGATGAGTTTTACCTCCTCCTCGGTTAGGTCTAGTTCTTCAGCGATGCTTTCGGCCATTATCTCGTTTTTCTTGAAGATGAACCTCAGGTAGGGAAGTATCTGACTCTGACATTTCCGAACGGATGTGTTGCATACTCCTCCTACTTTGCCGCATAGACTGGCTAAGGCTCTTCTATGCTTCATGGTTCGGCTCATGTATCTTATCCTCTCAGGAAACCTGACGGGTGTGAAGGCGGGTTTTGAGCGATTCCTAGCCATGGCCACTCCCGCCGTCATCAGGTCGATCGCGTATGGGATCAGGTTCCACATTCGACGTCTCTTCACCCAAGCCAGGTATAGCTGAGCCCTGGCTAAGGCCGAAAGGGCTTCGTTCAGGTCTTCCGGATGGCTAAGCTGCGCGGGGGCGTTTTCGTAAATCCATTCGAAGAGCATCTCATAATCCATGTCCGCTAGATCCACGGCCCTCCTAGCTGTTAGACTGTCTTTAGCGTAGAATATCCTGCGGATGACCCCGAAAACCTTCTCTTTACGGTCTCTAGGCGCCAGCCACTCCAGGTCCTCGTAGGTTAGAACATTTTTAATCGATGACAGCGACTCTAGATCGTTGAGTATTCCCCTCATGTCCCCGTTGTTCCGCTCCACTATCCGCTTCAGGATATCATCGTCGGCTTTTACACTTTCCAGGTTGCAGACCTTTTTCAGGTAGGGGACCGTCTCTCTAAGCCCTAAGCGTTTAAACTCTATTAGGAGGCATACGTCCCTTAGGGGCCTGATCTTGGGATCCCAGGGGTCGTTGGCCGTAAATACGATGGGGTTCTCAGCCTCAGCCACCACTCCACGTATGGCAGGTACGGCCCCCCTATCCTCTTGAAGGTTTATGCCGTCTATCTCGTCTAGGAGTATTATCCTCTTCCTTCCGAACAAGTCTCCTTGTGTGGCGGCGTTGGCTGCTGTCGTCTTCAGG
>CAYFVN010000192.1:0-3786 GCA_964346575.1 uncultured Candidatus Bathyarchaeia archaeon | reverse complement strand
AGGGTTTCCTTCGCTTTATTGGATTTCATCACTCCAACACTCCACATTCTAAGCTTATGAGCGATAATACTTTATAGCATTTTTTAAACCAATTTCCGGCTTCTATCCCTCTAACCTTTCAGGAGTTCCATGTTCAGAAGGTTTACGGGGGTTCCACCCTTTAAGACCTTGATGACGTCCTCCGCGGCCGTCAACGCCATCTTCGTCCTCGTCTCAATGGTCAAGGTACCCATGTGGGGTGCTAGGATCACATTATCGAGTCCAAGCAGAGGCTCGTCGCGCTTTATGGGCTCTACTTCGAAGACGTCTAGAGCCGCTCCAGCTATACGCTCCCCCTTGAGCGCTTCCCAGAGAGCCTTTTGATCGACGACCTTCCCCCTCGCCGTATTGATCAGGTAAGCGGTAGGCTTCATGAGATTCAGCTCGGAACTCCCGATCAGCTTCTCCGTCTCTGGACTCAAGGAAACGTGGATCGTGACAAAATCGGACCTCTTAAGCAGCTCCTCCAGGTCAGTGTATCTTGCGCCGTAAAGCCGCTCGGCTTCCGGCCTCTTAACCACATCGTTGTATAGTATAGCCATTTTGAAGGCGCTAGCGCGCCTGGCAACCTCAAGCCCTATACGCCCCAGCCCAACGATTCCGAGGGTCTTCCCGCATAGATCCGTACAATACGGAAAAGGGTAAAGCTTCCTCGTCCACGCCCCGCTCTTGACATATTCATGCGCCTTGCAGAGCCTCCTTGAAAGACACAGCATAAACCCGATGGTCAGCTCAGCCATCGCGTCGGATAGTACTCCAGGTGTGAAGGTTGCGTAGATTCTCCTCGCCGTTGCGGCTCCAACATCCACGTTATCGTAGCCAACCCCGTATCTGGCTATGATCTTTAATCTTTGAGCCGCATCCATGGCTTCCCCATCGAAGGGTGTTTGCGCGTCCGCTATTACGGCGTCTGTATCAGCCAACTCTTGGATCAGGGCTTCTTTGGGACATGGAATCCCATGCGAGTTGAAGCGTACTTCGGCGGCCTCCTCCAATAGATCTACAGCGGCTTTCGGTAAGGGCATCATAAGCAATACCTTCGACTTTTTCATACGGCACAAACCTCACTCTTAATGCCAACAATTTCAAATGTTGAATTAGTATAATAATAAGCCTACGGTTTATCGACCGGGCATTCAGCATTGCAAGTGGACTCGCATATGGATGGCTTATCGTAGGATTATAATACGGATAAATCTAAATCAAAGCGAGGATGATGAATGATTGAATGCTTGAAAAGTTGATTGGATTTCTCATTGAGCGCTAGCCGAGCTAGATAAAATATAATAAAGGATTTAGAGGTAGAATAGCCCATGGTTGAAGACGTGAAGAAAGTCACCAGGGACGATTTAAGGCAGATAATCGTTTTTTGTTCAGTTGCTTTTTCTACGACTTACCTTTTGGAGACTTGGCTGTGGCTATCCGGGGGTCTCAGGGTCTGGTTCGCCCTAGCGGTTCTGACAGGCGTGATGTTTATTCCACTTATCTCGGCCGTGGCAACGGTGAAGTTCGTTGAGCACGGGAGTCTTAGGAGCTACGGTATTGTCAAAGGAAGAGTAAAACACTACTTGTACGGTCTAATCTACCCTTTCGTTTTCATAGCTCTCGGTCTAGTCTTCGTAGAAGTTCTGGGAACCACATCCATAGACTTCACTATGACTCGATTCAAGGAGATGCTTCCAAACGTTCCAACCGCCGAGGAGATCCCTGTATACTTTTTAGTGATCAACCTGATTCTGGCGCCCTTCGTCAACTTCATCCCCGCCTTTGGTGAGGAGTATGGGTGGCGTGGATTCCTTTTACCCAAACTCATTGGAAGATTCGATCTCCTCACAGGTTTATTGCTCAACGGGACGATTTGGGGATTGTGGCACGCCCCCATAATATTGATGGGTTACAATTATCCCAATCATCCGGACCTTTTGGGTGTGGCCGCTTTCACTGTATGGGCAATCCTAGTAGGCTTCTTTCTAGGATGGCTGAGGCTGAAGTCGAAAAGCGTTTTCCCAGCGGCACTTGGGCACGGAGCGATCAACGCGTACATCGGGTTAGGGCTTCTAATCGCACCCGCTTCAGACGAGATGATGACGATCCCACTGGGCATACCGGCATTGTTGGCACTTCTCGTCATAGCAACTATAGCATATATAGATTTATCGCGTAAGTTTTGAGGATTGGGCGATGGTCTAAAGGGGGAAGTTCATTAGGAAACCTACTTCTTTCCTAACATCTTTAAAACCGAGCTGTCAGACCAGGGGGAGGCCCTGCCTTTGGATCTTGAAAGTGAAACCGTCTCCAGCATCTTCTCGAACTGGCTGAAATTTCTGTCGTAGACGTGGTAGCTGTCACTGTCGTCCACGTACTGCCCCACTTTTACACCTAGTTTTTCGGCGATCAGCTTCTGAAGGTTTACCATGACGTACATGTTCATGAATGCCGCGTTGTACGCGTCTCTGCTCCGCCAGCTGGTGTGAAGCTCAAGGTACTCTTCATCGATTACCTTGCACCAGACCCTTTGCAGACAGGGCGGCCCATCAACCTCGGCATCCTTTTGAGGCATCCACGTGACGGCTTGCGCCCTGTTGGAGAAAGATGCCTTCGCCAGTTTGTCGATAATCGCTTCTATCTGGTCTCTTCGCTCTCCCATATAGACCTCATATCCGAACAACCTCTGATGGTAAGTGTAGTCCCATCCCCTGCCGATGTACTGGTCCTTCGTACCCTCCAAGACTTCTCCGACGTACTCTTCTAGTCCCATTAGGCCCTCGCATCCCATGTGGATCATGGGTTCTCTAGTCGGGTTTTTTACAACGATCTTCATCGAAGCCTCCAGTATCTCGTCGACACCGCTGGCCTTAGAGTAAGACTCTTTCTTCGACCTTAAACCATGCTCATTCAAGAGTAACAGACTCTCCTCCCATGCTTCCGGTAGAACTTCTCCAACGGCCAGAAGCTGTGGAATCGCCTTCAACACTCTTCTCCACTTTGATCGACTATCAGTAATTCGTGGGTTAAATATATTTGTCAATACCCGTGTAATTATAGTTTAACTATAAGCGTGACCTAAACTCGTCCGTATTTGAGGTCAAATGCCGAAAAAGAAGACTTGATCCGAGAAATTAAGAGACGGTAAGGGCCTGCCGAAAGTAGAGGAGATTAGCGGTAAGACGACTGATAGATGGGGCACGTGAACAGTTGTCATCCCTGCGCAAATCGAGGTCGAAGAATTCATGAGAAGAGTGCCGAGGGGTTGCAAAAGAAACTTCTAGAAGATGAGTGACATAAGGTCGTCTAAAAAGGGAAAAAATAGGTTGTTGATGGTTATGAAAAGTCGCCGGTAAGAATGAAAATTTAATTAGTATCTGCTGGGTCTTCTTTTTTGGTAGCATTCTCTACAATAGACCGGTCTATCTCCAGATGGCTTAAACGGAACCTCTGCATCCTTTCCACATTCTGAACAAGTTATCGGATACATCTTCCTTTCATTGCCGTATGCGCTCAATTTCCTTCCTCCTTTAAGATCAGTTATACCGAAGATGCTGCTTGGCAGGATCAGCGGCATACTGCATCAACGTTATTGAACATACTTATAAAACTTTTGTTACCTGTTTCATATCGATCGCCTTTAACTAATAATTCCATCACGGATAATACAACGATTGTGTATCTCATCTTGGTTCGGCGGACTTGTACAGATAGAGAGAGAAATTTTTATGACCTGTTCGTTTTGAGATATATTCTGGATAA
>CAYFVN010000191.1:0-2023 GCA_964346575.1 uncultured Candidatus Bathyarchaeia archaeon | reverse complement strand
AGGTCCAGGATTTTTCCACTCTATCACTTGAGGCATTCCTAACCCTCCAAAACTCCTAAAATGACATTTTTCCTTTCATCAAGTTTCTCCTCAAACATCATTAAATCCTCAGAAAAACTCATAATCACCTTCTTTATCCCTTCTTTATCTTTTTCTTTTAACTTCTCATTCATTTTAACTGCTTTCCTTGATAGTTCCTCAATCGTATCGAATAATTGGGTGTCGAATTCTATCATGCGATCCAATTTTCTTTCATCAACTTTCACCAAGTCAAAGAAACCGGTATACCCATAGGAGGCGTGATTGATCCTTTCACTCAAACGATCAATCCTAGCTAATATCCTGTCGATTCCTTCCCACATTTCAGTCATACCGTCATCCACTATTCCCCTATACACTTCAAAGAGTCGAGTTCGAAGACTATCCATCTTCTGATGGAGAAGACTCCTCAACAGTTTATCACTTTCTCGTCGAATCTCCTTCTCTTTATAACCTTTAAATCCGGGAAGCCAGAGCATAATCTTTTCGAGAAGCCGCTTCTCTTCTTCACCTTTTTTCTCCATATCTTTACCTCCACTCCAACCAAAGCTATTAGAAGGCCTCTTATATGAATGTTAAAAAAGATAAGCTTGTTGTATGGAGTTAAATACCGTCTTGAAGTGACTTTATATCGTCTTCAAGCCTTCAAATACTCGTGTTATTTGAAATGGAAATCTTTCTTATTCAGCATGCAGAGGCAAAAACAGAAGAGGAGGATCCCACTCGACCTCTTTCAGACATAGGCGTATCCAACATAAAGCGAGTGTCGTTTTACGCCAAGAAGATGGGGGTCAAATGTGATTATATCTATCACAGCGGGAAGTTACGGGCCCAGCAGACAGCAGAGATTTTAGGAAAAAATCTTAGCATCAAAGATAGAGTTAAGGCTAAGAGCGGATTAAACCCCGGCGACAACATTAAACCGATAAAAAAGTGGCTAGAAGTACTGGATAGAAAAGGGACAGCATCCCTCGCAATAGTGGGACATCTCCCCTTCCTCGATAAGTTGGCGTCACTTCTCGTTGCTGGAGTGGAAGAGTCCCATGTTATTGTATTCCAAAACTCCGGCATAGTAAAACTTGTCCCCAAAAGGTCTGGCATAGGCTATTCAATACAATGGATAATTACGCCAGAATATCCACAGTTCTAAGAATAATCATTAAAACAAAACAAGGAAACATCGTGCTACGTTCATTTTTAGCATGGATAGCATGTCAATCTCAGTATGATATCACTTCTCCCATAGAACAATTATAGATTTGTCCTGTGATACACTGTGTTGTGGCTAGCAACTCTACAACTCTCAGCAGATCTTTCGGATATAACTTTTTTTTCAGTAACTGGTGTGAGAGAATATCATGGATTATTTCATCCTGGTTTTTCCCTGTTTTCCGACTCTTCTCAAGGATCTCCCTTTCATGCCGGGGGGTAAACACATATGTCGGCGATATCCCGTTAACTTTTATATTATGGTCTGCCGCTTCAGAGGCTGCATAATGGATGAGATGAGCCAAGCCTGCCTTGGCTGTACCATACGGCGCTTTACCGGGGGCACCCCGTATATTCTTTGCAGAAGAGGAGACGAAGTGAACGATATTACCTCCTGTCTCTTTCATAGTCTTAATCGCGTGTTTTGTTAAGAGGAAAGCGGAACGTAGATTAACAGAGATAACCTGATCAAACTCTTCTATTGGAAAAGACTCGATCGGATGGGAGAAAAGGCTTCTCCCAACACAGTTTATCAGTATATCAAGACGACCATGTTTCTCGACTATTTGATTAAAGAGTGATTTCACCTCACCTTCACGTGTCACGTCCGTAATAACATGTTCCACATTTGAGGGAATAGACTCAAACTTTGAGAAATCCAATAATTTCCCGTAACCTTCTATCTCTTCAATAACTGTTTGAAAACTGTCCTGAGGGATCCTGAGGGTTATTTCACCCTTCTCCTGTATTCCATAAGTAGACCTGGATGACCCTG
>CAYFVN010000190.1:0-2000 GCA_964346575.1 uncultured Candidatus Bathyarchaeia archaeon | reverse complement strand
ATCCTCATCTGAGCTACTATTTCCGATCTTCTCGTTACGAGGAAGATCGCGTGATCCTTTCCCCTCTTACGCAATACGATCTTTAAAGGACCGCATATGGAAGTGTTTTTCTTTTCCGCCTCAATAAAACTGTTCAGAAGTTCATAGGATTCAACGCCATATTTATGTGAAAGGTAAATAAGATACTCTAGGCTTTTAGGATCCACTGATCGTCGTCCTCGCAAGTCGGGCAATCGTTTCCATGATGTCCGCAAAGCTTCCCTACCTGTTCCCTGATTCCCTCAAGAATATCTCTCCTCATAATAAGTTATCTCTCAATATAAAGCACGCGAATAGATCGAGCCTCGTAAATCGATCGTAAGCTGATCTAGGATAGACCGAATACTGGAACCGCAACTTTTGAATAAAACTAGCGCGCGCTAACTGCAAAGAAAACTATTATTCTTTAAAACGTTCGCATACCCAATTTTTCCTACCCTACTTTTTAGATAGATAGCTTTATTAATGACCATACAGGAGGGAGAGGCAGTATATCGGGGGTAATACTCACCTTTCGGGTTTTTATCCAAGGTATAACTAAAGTTAAAGGAGTAAGGAAATTTGAGTTATAGACGAGACAGTAGATTCGGCAGCGAAAGAACGATGTATAAGGTAAAATGTGATGACTGTGGCAATGATGCTGAGGTACCTTTTAAACCCAGAGAAGGCAGGCCAGTCTACTGTAGAGAATGCTTCCAGAAACGTAGAAGATATTAATAGCAATTACCGTACAATCCAATTTATAAACTTCCACATTTTTTATTGGTCGAAATGCGATAATGGGGATATGTTGATGAGAACAGAAGAACTAGATGCCCCTAAAGTTACATTCGAACAGATTAGAGACTTTAAATTCAAAGTCGCATATGAGGCTTACTCCAATTTGTTTGATAAGACGCATGAGATAAAAGAGAGGCATAGCCTGAACACCCTAATATCCCAACTCTCCAACAAGGAGATAAGCTACCAACAATTTTACGGCGAGATCAACCGGTATAGAGGGGGCGCCGATAGAACACGAGAATTCTCAAGAATGAGGATCCAAGGTCAGAAGAAAAGAGACTACAGACGTGATGAACAGAAGAAGCAGCGTATTAAGCGGCATAAGAGATGACACTTACGAGGATTATAAGCTGATGAGAAAAGTTTTTAGATATTTATCGTAAATGTTTTGGTAAAGAAGTTGTATTGTTTTACAAGTAAAACTATCTAACTTTCTCAAGTCTGGTAAGGATTGGGAGAGGAAGGCTACACCTAATTAAGGATTATTCGTTTTGAAGATGCCGGTTTAGCTAGCGCTTTTCCTATCGATGGTAAGCAAGGGAAATCGCTTATTCATAGGATATTAGACCCTTGGATTCTAGAACCTCTTTAAGCGTGTTTGCAGCCTTGGCTACATCCTCCTCCTTCCTCGCTCCTGTACACACCGTTTTTCCAGTTATGAAAAGGAGTACCACAACCTTCGGCTCATCCATGCGATAGATCAAGCCCGGAAACTGTTCAGGCTCATACATGGTCTTATCCAAAGATTTTGCCGAATTCTCAATATCTACTTTGCCTCCTAAATCTATTGAAGCTACAATATTGACGATTTTAACCTCAGGCTTCTCGATGATCGATACGCCTTTACCCTTCAACTCTTGGATGATCTTAAAGATCGCTCTCCTCGATTCTTTCTCAGATCTGGCACCAGTACAAACCATACTCCCAGAACTAAAGATCAACGTGGATGTTTTAGGGCTACTCAACCTGTAAACTAAACCTGGAAAACTTTCCGGCTTGTACGCTGCGCTTGGAGATATGCTAAGTATAGAGTTCAAGTCTAAACGCTGGTTAAGCGTTGTCGTGGCCACGACATTCTCTATTTTGACGGATAGTTTCTTAGACACGTCTCTTCAATCAAGTAAATGTGCAGGATCGACTTAAATAATTTTAAGGAGAACTATATTAATGACGAATTT
>CAYFVN010000189.1:0-10113 GCA_964346575.1 uncultured Candidatus Bathyarchaeia archaeon | reverse complement strand
AGAGACTCTTAGGTCTTAGAAGTTCCGAGGCATTGGCAGTAAGGAATATGGCCAATAACCTTTATTCCTACCTTTTTCACGTGAGAGAACCAATACTACCTAATAAGGGTTCTCTAGCGTATCGATTGAACAACTTCGTCGAGGCTGTTGATGGTAGAAAAATATTAGTGCTACCTGCAAATCAGGAAAGTGAGCTATTCCATGACAAGAAATCAATCTTATTATTGAAATCTAGAATAGATATAGAAAGAGTCGGCACCCACACGAAGTACTTAAATGCCTTGCTCTTCTCACTTGACAGCACTCTTTTGATTAGAAAAGCTTTAAAAATATACAAAATTGAGCGCATGTACGGTTTCGGTTTGGCTTCTGCTATTGCACTAAAATTGTTAAAGGACTATGTAAGAAATATGAATCAAATAATACTTGACGTATTTGAGACAGAGTTATTCTATACCATGTTTGAAAAATCAGTTATGCCACTAGGATTGAGAAAGATATTAGATCACTCATTCTTTTCTTCACTCTTCGATAATCCAAATGTGATAATATTCTCGCTGACAAGAACTATGAAAGAACTCTTATTAAAGAATTTTGACGTCTCTACTATGAGAATATCTGTGATGTATGACACCATAGATCCCAGCAAATACACCCATCTGCTTAGATATGAGCAAAAAACAAAGTCGCCAGTCTTAATTTTTATGGGTGATGTCTACTTTAGAGACGGGATTGATATAGGGCTCAAAGCACTGAGTATGATTAAGAAAGAAGTTCCGAATATAACGCTTATCATCACCGGTAGTGGTCCATATCTACCAAAGCTATTAGCCCTAGCAAAGCAAATAGGCGTCCTAAAAAATATAAAACTGACGGGCTGGATACCATTTAATGAATTGATGGAATTGCTACAAAGGTCGGCAATAGGATTAGTTCCCTTCAGAAACTTACTTGCAAACAGAATAGTAATACCAAGGAAAACTTTTGAATATATGGCTGCAGGAGTGCCTGTAGTTGCTTCAAATCTGGATGCTATGAGAGAGATAATAGAACACAAGAAGACAGGTCTACTTGTGACGCCTGAGAATCCTTATGAACTAGCAGACAGCATCCTCGATCTCCTTAGCTCTCAAGAACTCTACGAAAATATTCAATCAAATGCCAGAACTAGAATAATAAATCATAATTGTGATGTCCAAACAAATATAGAAAAAGTTTTTAGGTAGTTTGCATTGCTTAACTCACATCTTTATATGTCGGTTTGTAGGAGGGATTTCTAAAGTATGTATTGGAATGGTCAGCGTGTTCTTATCACTGGCGGAGCTTCTTTTATAGGTAGCCACCTAGTGGACAAGTTGTTGTTTTTAGGTGCCGAGGTTATTGTTGCAGATGACTTCTCTAGCGGTAAGCTTGAAAACTTAGAATACCCCTTGGTTGATCGTGGTTCAGGATCCTGGGCTTATAAAAACCTTTTTGTTCGACGCGGAGACCTTAAGGAGAAAAGTTTCACTAGATCTATGATGAAAGAAGTTGACACGGTTTTTCATCTAGCGGCTTTACATGGAGGCAGGGGATACATCCACACCCATCCCTCAGAGTGTTGCACTAATATGATAATAGATCAGTTAGTTTTCGAGGAAGCTAAGAAAGCCGAAGTGGAGAGAATATGCTTTGCCAGCTCAGCTTGTGTTTATCCTTCTTATCTCCAAGAGGAGACAGGTTCTTCCTATCTTCTAAAGGAAGAAGACGCTGATCCATTCGTCAGAGACAAAGCCTTTGCAGATCTAGAGTATGGCTGGGCAAAGTTAATGGGAGAAATGGCCTTACATGCCTATCACAGACAATATGGAATGAAGACCTCTTCAGTAAGAATCTTTACGGCTTATGGTCCAAGGGAAAATGAAACACATGCAATCATAGCGTTAATAGCAAAGGCCTTCATCAATATGGATCCCTATTTTATTTGGGGGACCGGAGAGCAAGACAGAAACTTTACTTATGTCCAAGATATTGTAGATGCCCTCATACTTGCTGCAGAAAAAATTGAAGATGGTTCTCCAGTGAACGCTGGTAGAGAGGATAGGATAACACTTAATCAAGCGGCTGAACTGATATTTGAAATTGTAGGATGGAGACCCAAACATATTAAACATGATCTATCCAAGCCCCAAGGAGTGGCTTCCAGAGCAGCCGACTTAACTAGGGCTAGATTAATTCTAGGATGGGAGCCTAAAGTATCTTACAAAGAGGGATTCAAGAAAACAATTGAATGGTATTTTAAAAATAGGAACATAAAGAAAGTTAGAGCTAATTTAGAGGAACTTCTTCTAGAACGTTAGTGAAGTGACCTCTGTGAAAATCGCCCAGATTACACCCAATTTCTATCCAAGTATTGGAGGTGTCGAAAGCGTAGTCTATAACACTGCTAAACATTTAACTAAAAGGGGACATGATTTAGAAATATTTACTTTTAAACCGAAAGGATTTACTTTAAAACCGAAAGGACATCAAACCTTTCCATTTAAAACTAATAGATACTCATACACACAATTAGGAGGTTGGAGGTTTCGCTTTTCAACGAGATTGTTGAGAGATCTTAGAAAGAAAAGATTCGATATTGTTCATTTCCATTGTTATGGACACTTGATGAATGATATCTTGCTCTCAACTCCATCTGATAATAAGGTTTTAACCCTCCATAGGGGTCCTACCGATAACCTAGCCTCCACATTTGGTAGAAATGCGGTCCTTCAATTAATGGAAAGAATATACGATAAGACTTTGGGAAGGATGAGTCTTCACTTGGCTGATTTGCTAATAGCCATAACACCGCAAGAAATGCATTGGATTAAAAAACAGGGAGTAAAAAGTGAAAAGACCAGAGTAATTCCTAATGGGATTTCCTGTAAAGACGTAGACGATGATTCACAACTGTCTAGATTCAAAGAGAAGTACGGCCTTAAAGATAATGTAATTTTGTTTCTAAGCCGTATTTGTCTAGATAAAGGAATAGATATCCTGCTAAAAACAATCCCAAATATATTACAAGAAAAACCGAACACCTCTTACCTCTTTGTTGGTCCTATAGAAGATACCGAGAAATTATTGAAGAGTGCCAAAGAGAAATTTGGAAGTCATGTAGTCATTACCGGCCCCCTATTCGGATATGAAAAGGCTTTAGCTTATAAGTCATCCACAATATTTGTTTTACCCACAAAGTACGAAATTTTTGCTACTGTATGTTTGGAAGCTCAGTATCACGGTATCCCTGTATTAGTCACAAATTTCAGCGGCGCCGAAAATATACTAGACGATGGAAATACGGGTTTCCTGATGAAAGATAGAGAGAACGTTCATAAATGGGTGGATAAGATAATAAGATTACTAGACGTTGATAATAGAAACTCATACCGGAAGAAAGCGAAAGAATTTGCAAAACATTTCTTATGGGAAAACATCGTTGTTGCTGTCGAAGCATCTTATAAGGAACTGCTAGAAAAAAATATTCACTAAGATTAAGAGGTGAATAACAAAGTGCATGTGTGCATGGTTATTAATGCGATGTTAGTTCACCCTGATGGACTTTTTGAAGCACCTAAGAACGTTATATCAAGCGTTGCCAAACATACAGAAGTTAAGATCACAGTTATAGCTATAGGTGATGCTTCACCTTTAGTGAATGATACTGGCATTGATTTTCCTCAAACTTATGTGATCTCATCTCTACTTCATCCAAGATTGTTCCATCGTCTACCACGTATCGTATACGATTTGAGGATTTTGGATATCTTTAAACTTGGATATTTAATCAAGAGGATTGATGATGCTCATAAAATCGATGTCTTACACCTACACAACGTCTCAACGGGTATCTATTCGCTGGCTTTAAGACCTTTTCTAGATAGACCTATTTTATCTCACATCTACTTCCCTTTTAGTCGTTCGTTTAGAGATCTAACACATCTGGCTGCTTTAAAAACGGATATTCCATCTCATTATGTCTGTATAAACAGCTTCCTTGTACACTATATGAAAAGTCTTGGGATCGACAGTAAAAAAATCACTTACCAACCTTGCCCAGTAGATACAAATCGCTTTATTCCAATGGATAATGGATGGTTAAAATATAGATTCGGTATACGGCGAAAGGCTAAAGTGATTGCTTATATGGGGCGAATCAGTCCGAAACGCAATCCTTTACTCGTTGCCGAAGCCTTCAAAAGGATTAATCATTTGGTTCCCGATCTTTTTCTTTTGATTTGTTATCCACCAGGAAGAAATAAGCGTGAAGCAAAATACATAAACACTCTCATCAAATTCATAAAACGTGAACTTCATGATAAGGCGATCTTCCTCAATGCATACCAAAACATCGAAGAAGTATATAATTTGGCAGACATATTAGTATTTCCCTTTAAGGAACCATATTTGCCGATGGATCCACCCCTAACGTTACTTGAATCTATGTCGTGTGGTAAAATTGTAATAACTTCACGCATGGGTGAGATCGCCTATCTGATAGAGAATGGATCAAACGGCTTCATCATAGATCCATATGACGTTGAGGATCTTACTTCCAAATTGGAGTATATCTTGGACCATATTTCCACTTTGAAATCTATAGGTCAAAATGCCCGTAAAACCATTCTCATGAGACATTCAATGGTAAAGGCGGCTAGACAGATACAGCACATATATAAAGCCCTTATGTAAAATGTTTCGTTGAAATATTTTGAAACAAAATAACTCAGTTCTTTGGATAGTTCCAATATCGCTTTCCCTCTCACTTCTAATGTTTACCTTGGCCTCTGTAGATCTAAGTTCTATAGCCTATTATCCAGGGAATGCCTTCCAATATTTTTACTCGCTACCCTCATCATACTTTGTTGGATTTATAATCACGATTAGCTCCATTTTAATCGCGACACTAAAAAACTGTTTATCCGAAAAAGTAAAACTTGGTCTCGTCATCATATTGATGTTATACCTATTTGGGATACCTGCGCTGACATATGAGAATGCGAGACATTCAGACGTCTATCTACATATGGCAGATGCGATGGCTGTTCAGAACACGCATTCCTACACAAATCCTCAACATGATCGTATGATTAAAGAGAGCCCAGGATCATACGTTGCCTATGCTATAATCTTAGCTGTTACCGATATAGACCCAACGATTTTAATGAAAGGTTATCAAATCTTCCTAATGTTTATGGTAACCATCCTCGCGTACATAATAGCTAAAGAGATCTCAGGTCGTTATGCCGTATTGGCGCCTTTTTCCTTTCTGTCACTTGCGTGGTTCGGTGAACTTCACCTGTCACGTCAGAGCTACTCTCTAATGCTATATTTTTTACTATGGTTCATTCTCTTTAAAATCCTTATCTCCTCACGCCTTAGGGGTCGTGCTTGGGTAGCAATATTCTATCCATTATCCTTTGCCATCGTGGCATCTCATCCCGGAACACCTATTTTTATCATTTTGAACCTTCTTTTCATATCGATATTTTTCTTCTTTTCCAACTCTGAAGGGGTAGAATTAAAAAAGGTCCAACACTTATTATTGTCTTTTATTGTGGTGTATCTTGCATGGACTCTTTTTCAAGCCTTCTCTGCAATCGGCGATATTACAACATACTTATACAACTCGGTTTTAACAGCGTCTTTTAGCCCCACTGAGCTTACGTACACAACGATGCAACCAAACTATGAGTACTCAATCGCCATTAAAACCAGACTTGCAGCGGGTGCCTTTCAGATGACTACAGGTCTAATGATCCTAGTAATGCTCTTTCGAAAGAACACACGTGATCGAAAGACTGTTATAATCCTCGGAGGATGGTTTACCAGCGTTCTTACATGGGGCGCCACAAGTATTTATCATGGAGGGACATACTTGCAACGTCCTTTGCTCTTTGCCACGATGCCATGGGCGATTTTAATCGCATTTTTTTGTAAAACATATCTTACATCAAATAAACAATCTAAAACGAAAAATAGAACAATAATAATCACTACGTTACTAATTAGCGGCGTCATCTTTTTTTCATCGTCTATGCCGATTATGCGTTATGCTAGCGAGCCTTTTTTATATATGCCTACTTATTCGATTGAGGGAGCCAAATTCGTTGTTCAAAATCTAAACGACAAAGTATTGGTGATGGATAATAATCCGAAACACTTTAACTTTCTATCGGTTGACCTCAAAAGTCATTATTCCAGGTATAATAAACTCGATGAAATCATCAATATGCCTCCAAAAGTAATATCGTTCTCAGATCGTTTATATAACTCGGAAACTCTACGAGGTGAAGATATGCCTAAAATTCCTGCAATAACTTCCCATTATTATATTCCTAAAAAAGATTTACTGGAAGAAAATTACTACATTAACCATTATAATAGAATATATGATAATAAAGGATTCAGAATTTTTATAAAACCGTAATTCAACTGTAAAATGTTTTACGTGAATCACTAGATGAAAAATTCGGATAAATTGCCGCGAAGTAACTCCACTGATACTGACGCTTCAAACGATCCTGAGGTCATCATTCTTCTTACAACGCACAAAGATCCGCCATTATTTAATGATATTTTAGAGAGTTTAAAAAAGACAAAGTATTCAAACTTAGAGGTGCTTGTGCTTGACTGCCACTCCACAAAGGTCGAGGATGTTCTAAAGTCCTCAGAACTCAGAGTTCCCGTTCGTTATTTTGTTCTTCATAGGGATAGGGGAGCAGCGCACCACCTTAATACAGGAATGCGGCTGGCACTGCAGGGCGATGCCAAATATATCGTGCGAATCGAGGGTGACGCTGTTCCTCTCGGATCTAAATGGTTGCGGGAACTGGTGAGTGCGATGGAGAGTCAATCCGATGTGGCAATCGCTTTCCCTATCGACGTTAACAAGGAAGGGAATGTACTGGGATATGGCAATAGATTGTATGGCAACTGTAACGCTTCTCTTATCGCATATCGCCCATCCGAAGTTTACCCATGCCTCGGTAGGGGCGGGCACTGTTTCATCACGAGAAGAACCTATTTGGAAGAGTTATTTGGGGAAGGAGTCAATCCGTATTGGAACCCGTTCTACGTTTCCTCTGAAGATCAGGATTTTA
This sequence comes from uncultured Candidatus Bathyarchaeia archaeon, assembly GCA_964346575.1. GTDB lineage: Archaea > Thermoproteota > Bathyarchaeia > 40CM-2-53-6 > DTGE01 > CAYFVN01. The sequence goes on along the minus strand of CAYFVN010000189.1, from coordinate 2,989 downwards.
ATCTTAAGGCTTGGTTGAGATCGTATAAAGTTGTCATCGTGAGTTCGGTTAAAGTACTTCACGAGGGAACCACTTTGACGTCTTCTGTTAGGGCTTCCTATCGAGTATATCATATGTACAAGAATAGGTTGTGTCTTCTTTTACTTAACTTTGGATTTAAACACATTATGGTCAATATATGGTATCGCTTATTACACGATATAGCTTCGGCGTTCATCCACTCAGAGCCCATTTTAACGCTCAAAGGATACCTCTGGGTTATCACCAATCTGAGAAAAATCCTCCAACAACGAAGATTGAGAATGGCACGATGGAAACGCGTCAATGATAAGTCGCTAAAGCGTCACGTGTTAGTTAAACTACCGATGCCCATAAGAATGAATAAATTATGAGCATAAAAGTATCATGGAGCCAAAAATTCATTTTATTCGTGAGAAATTCTGTCCAGTATTGATAACGTCAACTTCTACCTGAAGAGAAGATATTTGGAGATCGCGAAAGCTATCACCTTAATCCACCCTGAGGTATTAGCTGATTTAGGATGTGGAGATGGAAGTGCAACAACTGAGTATAGCAAACTATCAAATGTTGTAATAGGTATCGATGTTTGTAGACATCGGGATTGGAGTAAAATCAAATCCGTAGAATTCATAGTCGCGGATATAAATTATTTACCATTTCGACCGAAGAGTTTTGACGCTGTAACGATGACAGAGGTGCTTGAACATTTAGATGAGGATATTCTGTTTCTTAAAAAAGTTAAAAATACCTTAAAGGATGACGGTTGGATCGTGCTATCTACACCAAACGGAGCCCGTCTAACAAGCTTTCTATCAAGATTAAAGATTAGAATAAAGAAGAAACAAAGACTTATTCCTATAGACCACAGGAGGGAATACTCTCCCTGGGAGATAAGGAAGTCGCTTTGTAAAGCTGGCTTCAAAGTTTCCTCAATAACTTATCTCTTCTTCTGCCCCTACCTGCCAATGCCTTATAGAATATTGCTTATTTTAAATATGGTGACCTCGAAATTTAAGCTCTCTCCGTTTTTTAAATGGGGATTAATCACCCTTGCACATAAATAATCTACCTTTAAGCCCTACAAGTCTGCCGAAGATCTAAGTTGAACTTACCATTTCAGGTATCTAATCATGCGATTGAGATAAACAAGAACATGTAGAAGATTAAGAGCGATACAATGCCCATAATTTATTTCTTTGGCCCTGACGGTTCAGGTAAGACTACTTTCATAAGAGCCTTGACCGAAATCCTCAATCGAGAAGGGTACAAGGTTAGACTTTCATGGATGAGGGGCACCCACACCCTCGCCTCCCTACTAGCCAGGTTTCTATCCAAGTTCAAATCCTTCAAGGGTTCCAATAACCCGTATTACGGAATAACAATTCCGAGAAACCTCAAAAGGGTTTGGCAGCTCATAGAGTTCGCCTCCATAATCCCGATAATTTTGCTAAAATACATCTTGCCCAGCACTCTTGGTTACTGGGTTGTAGCAGATAGATACGTGCTTGACTTCATAGTATGGGTTTCGATCACGACTAACGACCAGCGCTACCTAAAAAGCGTGGAGGCAAAGTTCCTATTAGCTTTATCATCCAAAACCCACGTAAGGATCTATGTGACTGCCACCATCAAGGAACTCCTGAGGAGGAGAAAAGAAGACATACACTACTTAAGAGAACAATTAAAAATCTATAATCAGATAGCATTGGACATACATGCTAATATTCTTGACACTACCGATAAAAGTACCGACAAGTCCTTTAAAGAGGTGTTAAGGCTTTTAAAAGAAATGAACTATTTGGATAATGACCTTCTAATCACTAGCGGTCCATAATGATGGAATGAGTTGAGTTATAGCTTCAGCTTATGAGGACGCCATCGTCAAGAAGAATTTTCTATAGATTTCATTTCTAACTTCAAGGTTAAATATTTATGAAAAATAATGAAAGGTGTTTATGAGATTGGCGAACTCGCTGAATGCTTATAGGCCCGACACTACAATGTACAATACCAATTATAAAGTCCTGGCTTTAGTCAAATTTATCGGGATACCTGGCCTGATTAAGCCTATCACAGACTTAGTCATTAAAGAAATATTGGAACTCCTTCCTTTAGCCGAACAAAACAAAGTACTCCTATTCTTCTTAGAATCTATAAAAAAAATCAGAATGTATCTGCCTCTTGAGTTCCAGCTTTCACGTTACAGGGATAGACTTGAAAAAACCTTGGAGTTGATTACTGTAGTTACAAACTTGCTTGAAGGATCCGGCGTGCGCTATACGATCTTCAAGACCCTGAAGCCGTTTCCATACACCCCAGCCGATATCGACATACTTTTATGGTCACCTACGGACCTTACTCAAGCCTCCAAGATCTTAGAGGAGAGAGGCCTCAAAATCCTAGATAGGGACTGCTACGGCTTAACGATGCTTGATGCTGAGCGTGGCCTAAACGTCGATCTAACCACAGAAGTCGCGGTCTCCGGCTTTATCTACCTAGAAAAGAGTTTACTATTTAAACACGTAAACTATGTTGAAGTTGACGGCTTCGAGGTTCAAACGCTTAAACCCTACGCCGATCTGGTTATAGTGGCCGCCCATTCAATATTCAAGGAGCAGATGTATATGCTTAGCGACTACTACACTCTCGCCTTATCATCACATTGCTACCCGGAAGCCTTAGAGTTGGCTGAAAGAATGAATGCAAGATTCGCCTTAGAAGCAGCCCTAAAGCTAACCCACGATATCACCTTAAACGCCTATGGCTCGAATAACGCTTTGATAGAGAGGCTTAAGAAATCGCTTCAAACAGTCAGTGTGAGCGGGATAATCCAAACCGGTAAACACTTCGATATACCATTGAAATACCCTTCCCTTATCCTTCTGAAAGGTTTATCAAAGAAAATCCTAGAAGACCCGGTTTCAAGAAACTCACTACCGACAGCCCTTAAATCCGCCTTCCAACCAAA
>CAYFVN010000188.1:0-2058 GCA_964346575.1 uncultured Candidatus Bathyarchaeia archaeon | reverse complement strand
AAAGCGTCTCCTCCTTTGATGAGTATGCCGTTTTCAGCTCCCTTCCCCGTGCCAACCATGATCGCAGTAGGAGTTGCGAGTCCAACAGCACACGGACATGCAATCACCAAGGTTGTGATCGCAATGAGCATAGAGAAGAGAAATGGGCTGACACCCTCAAACATTGATCCAGGAACAAACATTGGGTAGCCTATAAAAAACCAGAAGAGGAAGGCTACCAGAGCCAACACATGTACGGCAACTATGAAGTGTCCTGCGACGTAATCGGCGATCCTTTGAATAGGAGCCTTCGATGTCTGAGCATCTTCAACCAACTTTATGATCTGTGATAACGCGGTGTCTTTTCCAACCTTAGTCGCCTCAAACCTCAGCATTCCCGTCTTATTGATGGTCGCCCCGATCACCTCATCCCCCGGCTTCTTATCGACGGGGATGCTTTCTCCCGTAATCATCGACTCATCGATCGCTGAGTATCCTTCTTTCACAACCCCATCGACGGAAATTTTCTCACCAGGCCTGACTATAACGATATCGCCGACTAACACGTCTTCTACTGGGATCTCTTTCTCTTCTCCATTCCGAATCACCCTCGCCTTCTTCGCCTGCAAACCCATCAATTTTCGAATCGACTCTGAGGTTCTGCCTTTCGCCTTGGCCTCCAGAAACCTGCCGAGAACTATAAACATTACAAGCATCCCAGCGGTATCATAATACACGTCATGATATCCTCGACCCAACGGAAGAAATGTAGCGGCAACACTGACAGCATATGCAGCACCTGTTCCCGTGGCTATCAGCAGATTCATGTCAGTAACACCATGCTTTAAGCCCTTGTAGGTGCCAGTAAAGAATTGTCTACCCGGTCCAAGCATGACAATGGTGGCCATAATAAACATAGAATAGAGCATGTACTTATTCTCAGGTAAGGTATAAACAGGTATAAACGCCAGGCCGATTCCTTCAAAGAACTTAGAGAATGTTGCCCGGAAACTGATCAGGACGAGAGGTATGGATATGGCTATCGAGATGATAAGATTGATCTTCTGCGCCCTTATCTCCCGCTCTCTAGTCGCTTTCTCTCTATCCTCTACGGTTTCCTCGGTCCTCTCCAAGGCTTCGTAGCCGATACTTTTCACAGCCTCCTTGAGTTCACTTACGCTGACCACAGAAGAATCAAACTGGACGACAGCCCGCTCCAACGCAAAGTTTACGCTTGCGTTAGATACTCCTTCCACGCCTCTAAGCGCGTTCTCCACGTTTTGTGCGCAGGAGGCGCAGGTCATCCCACGGATATTTAACGTTATTTCGTCCTTAAGCACCTTATATCCTGAGTCAGAGATCGCTTTTTCCAGACGTTTTGAGTCTATCTTCTCGGAATCGTATTCGATGTTAGCCTTTTCCGCTGCAAAGTTTACAGTAGCGCTAGAGACGCCATCAAGTTCCAATAAGGTTTTTTCGATAGTCTGAGCACAGGATGCACAATGCATTCCGCCAATGCGCAGGATTATCTTCGGATTGGGCAAGTTCCTCACCCTCTTACTCATTAATATCTTAATGGATTATAAGGAGGCATAAACCTACTGCAATAAGATTTATAAAAAAAGATACTTTGGATTTGTTAAATGTAAACTCTATAATGGCTTCATCTACCATGTGTAAACGTATTTTGATTTAAATTACTATCTCGTATTGGCATCAACTTTGAGTTTAAGCTAGCGCGCGTGATTATGATTAAGTTCTTTTCAGTAGAAGCGCGTTCGCAACGACGATGATTGAACTTGCAGCCATTATTAGCGCTGCCCATTCAGGTCGTAGAACAATATTAAAGGGCACCAGAGCTCCAGCAGCTGCAGGGATGGCCGCTGCGTTATACCCGGTCGCCCATACAAGGTTCTCCTTCATCTTACTCATAGTTTTGTTGCTTAAATTGACAAGCCTAGAGATGTCTCGAGGATCATTTCTAACGAGTACGATATCTGCAGATTCCACAGCGACATCGGTACCAGCACCTATCGCTATCCCTACATCCGCCGCCACCAACGCTGGAGCATCGTTGAT
>CAYFVN010000187.1:0-2570 GCA_964346575.1 uncultured Candidatus Bathyarchaeia archaeon | reverse complement strand
CTTTCTGACACCTTCCATTCCGAATTTAGGACCCTTAAAATGCGATACGACGCTGCGCGGAAACTCCAGGTCTAGAAGCCTCACGTTCTCTAAAGATTTTATTCCGAACAGATTTCCCGCCACGATGCTCAGAATGTTAGGTATGCCTCCAGTCTCGACGTCGAAAAGGTCGTTGGGATACGCTATCTTTACCACTCCTGTTCTACCATCTTCAGTATTAAACTCGAAGGCCTTCGCCGAGAGCTTTTTAATTATCGACTCCGTGACCGTGGTTATCTCAGTCCAAGTGCCGATCGACTCCTCCGCCGCTATCTTCACAGCCGCACGACTAACATCTATGTTTCTGCCCTCGACGTAGTAGGTTGCTACCACGTTAGCTTCAGGATCCACATTTTCCGGGTTTGTAGTGAAGACTGAGATAGATTCATCTAACATCACCGTTCTTTCGCTTTCGCTCATATTTTATCTTCATCAAGCTTGGGCATTTCAACTAATAAACTTACATAATATCGTTTTGAAGATGCGCTATCCCGCTAGACGCGAGCACCGATCGATTGGATGCTAGCGTACGCTTTCACTCACAGTCGATCAAGTAGGATGGATTACACTTTTTTCTTCGTACTCTTTTCTCTTATGCTAGAGATTCTATCCTCTATGATGCATAGGGAGACCAGCTGCTGATCTATCGAGATTTTAGCTCTTGGAGAAAGGTAGGTTATATCCACGTATCCTATGCATCCGGGAAAATGTTTGCTAAGAGATTCCTCCCATTCTATATGCTCGGATATGTCCGGATGTGCGCTGAATATGAGAAGATTATAACCGCCCGAGCTTATTCTAAGAGCCATCGACACGTGTGGGTCGTTCTGAAAAGCTTGTACGATCCTGTCTCGTTCTTTCAGTATTTCTAACATCGAGTACGTCAAGACGTAGTCCGGAGGACAGAGCAGATCGGGAAACCTGCAAACCGGCTCGAGAATCCACCCATTCCTTAACAGCCGATCGACACGCCTCGTAACCGTCCTCCTGTTAATCCCTAACCGTCTGCTCAGGAGATTCTCATTCAACTTAAAGGTTCCACCTGATACGAGATGCTTTAAAACTTGGAACTGAAATTCTCCCAAAGCTAATCCGTTAACTTCAATCCACCCCTTCCGTTTCAGTTGGTCATCCATTAGGCCAATCGCAGCGCTCGGATAGTACTTCACCATCAATTCGTTAGAGAAGTAGAGTGAGTGCGATGGTAGTCTCATCTCCCGGGGAGGTATCTTACCCTCATCTATGAGCGATTCTCTCCAAAGTTGGTATGATGTAACATCTTTATGATATATCAAAAGAAGCATGTTGTACCGTTCACGCCGCGACCGATAAGCTGCGAATATATTTTTGTCTAGGGCAACCCAATCATGGATCTGCTTTTCATCGGGCAGATCCGCGCGTACGACAACGAGCAAAGGATACTCCTGGTAAAGCCTTACGAAGGGGCAAACCGGCTCGTTGACAATTTCGTATTCGAATAATCTGAGGATCTCCTTTCTAATCGTGTTTCTATGCTTACCCAGCTTCTTTGACAACGCGCTGAGGTTCACACTTACAGATTCACCGGACACCAAACTTCTGAGCAATAGTAGATCCGTTTCATCGCACAATTCTGACAAAGAAAGTCTATCCAATACCGACAAAGTTGACATATATCGACCCTTCAACAGCCTATAATTAGCACTGGTAAAACTAATCTATAAAGATAATGTTGGCTACTCCATCTCCAATTTCACATACTAATGAACGTTAACAATTGTAAATATTGTCTATTTTGGGTATTTTCAATTAAACGTTTGTAATTGATATTTTTAAACCTATAGGGCGTTCTTGAGAGTGTATCGATTTAAAGTCGTTATGAACAAGGGCGACCCTTTAGGATGTTAAAAAATGTCGAAGAAGATTAAAGAAGATAAAATCAGGATAATCATCTCATTGGATAGAGCAAAATGCGCCGCGCCTCTAGGCTACATATCTAAGCATTCGAGAATTGAGAATCCTCTTGAACTTCTTCAGGAACTAGAAAAAGACGGTTTGGTCGATCGACTACCTTCCGGCATTTGGAATCCAAGTCTTATGCCACTATTTGAACTCACAGATAAGGCAAAGGAGCTTCTGAAGCATTCCATCGAGCATCAATTTGAGCAGCTAGCAGAGATAATAATCTAAAATTTTCAATAATTCATCCAATCTTTGCGACGAGAGTCTGACTGATAGCTAGCGCGCGCTAAGCTATCGCTTTCTATGCCTTTATACGTAAGATCTGAGAAGGGGTCTCTCACATCGCGAAGTGGGATGCTGTTAATAAATAGGATTGAAAGAGATCTTGAGTGTTATAGTAAAGGGGTCGTTAATAACTTGATCGAGAATCCCTTAGATGTGGTTAGAAGGCAGCTTGATTTGATCGGAGAACTAGCAGAGATCGAGCCGAGAGTTATAGCACAGCTTAAGAAAACTAGAAGAGTAATAGAGGTCTCCATGCCAGTACGCATGGATGACGGAGAGGTTGAGGTCTTTACCGGTTACCTGGT
>CAYFVN010000186.1:0-2027 GCA_964346575.1 uncultured Candidatus Bathyarchaeia archaeon | reverse complement strand
GTGGTTACCAACGCTGTGACAGGAACATTGGTACCTCCCAGAGACTCAAAGGCATTAGGAGCAGCTCTTCTACAGTTACTTGTAGATGAGAATATTAGAGCAAAGATGAGTAGGGCTGCTAGGAAAAGAGTGGAAACTTTGTTTAGATGGGATAAGGCAGCCGAGGAAACCCTTAAAGTATATGCCAAAGTCCGCTAAGTTATATCTTCAATGTACTTGAGTTTTTGAATAATTACATAAATTCATTAACTATCAATTAATATCTTGAAAATCCCATTAAACATTTATCGTAGACTGGAATCTCTTTGATCTTCGTTTATATCCTAAAAAATCTAAGCTTTCTTTCCCTGAGCTTCTTCATCTATATACGATCTAGTTATTATCTCCCCAATTATCTTGCCGCTGGGTATTAGGAACTCCTGCTCTCCTTCGGAGGATAATAGCCTTGTGTGCATTATTGTGATCTCTTTAACTGTCCCTGTTTTACCTGCTATCGTCACCAAATCACCGTACTTGAAAGGTCTCGATATTGCTATGAAGATTCCGGCAACTGTATGGTTCAGTACAGTCTGAGTTGCAAATCCAATCACTAACCCCGAGAAAGAGCCTATAGTTAGGGCCGAAGATGCGCTGACCCCAAATATCGAAGCCAGAGTGGATATAAGTACAGCAATACCGGCGATCTTTACTATTGTTCTGGTTACAGCAGCTGTAGAATGGTCGGCCACACGTCGCATCGCATTATATATCACTGCACTTATACTAGTGACGACCTTGTATCCTGCCCCCAATATCAACGCAGCCTGGACATAGGGGAGATAACCCTCGTAGCCTTTTGCCAAAGGCAATCTTTGAAATGTTAGAGTTGCTATGGATAGTAAAAATGCTAGAAAGATAATATATAAAGCTACTTTTACAGCCTCCCGCCCCATCTTCTTAGACCAATACTCGTACGACAAGGGTACATCCCATAGACTAGAGGTTTAAGATCAATTTAAGTGATGGCCATTAAGATGACCCTCATCTTTCTGCGAGTGCCAACTAAGTTTAGCGCGCAGTAAGTTTAGGATCGGGTTCATCGGGAAACCTCGGTTTAGTCCTCGCCCCCCTAAATTAAGAGAATCTGTGTCTATAGTAACGGTATGAGCTGCTCATCTATAATTACATCCCAACTAAATCGTCTGGTTACATTATTGAAATTGGATTCAACTCTATCGGTTAGGAACAGCCTGTATATGCGGGAGGCTATATCTCTGGGATCTTCCTCGAGATTGAACATGTAACCCTCGATGTCGTCTCTTATCAGCTCCTGGAATGGGGGTATCCTGGAGCAGAAAATAGGCCTCCTAGCCGCCCCCGCTTCAATAACGGGTAGCCCGAATCCCTCCTCCCTGCTTGGTACGAACACTAAATCCGAGACGTTGTATACGTCGGCTACACTCCACTTTTCGATCTTATCGTTATCACACACTCTCTCGTGGCCTATAATGTCGTGGCAGAATATTACGTTGTCCTTCAGATCTCTTTCCTCGACAAATCCTTTGAGATAATCCATGTACGTTTTTCCAAGCTTCTTGGCTTGGTGGTCTGGAGGGCCTGTAACAAGCAGCTTGACGGATCTATCCGCTATTAGGCGTCTAAGCTCATCTACCACGTTCAATACGTACTCTATGTTCTTTCGAGGCGTAACTCTGACCGGCGTTAAGATAATATATTCCTCGAACGACAGGTTTAATTTGCCCATTAGAAGCTTGGTAACTTCGTCTATCTTAATGTAATCGTCCACGTCTACGCCATTCGGTATGACGGTGGTTTTGGACAACTCGTAGGGTTCGGGGAGGCTAATAAACTGCTTAGCTCTAAACTGCGTTGGAACGACGTATTCGACTTTTGGGTTTTTATAGTGTAGTAGTGTGATTGGAAAACTGTTCATCTTTTCTTTAAATTCGCTACGGAACATTACGCTGTCGTGAAGCCAGAATATCATCTTACTCTCCAATTCGTCAGAAAGCTCGTTGATAGCAGCC
>CAYFVN010000185.1:0-2510 GCA_964346575.1 uncultured Candidatus Bathyarchaeia archaeon | reverse complement strand
GGACTTCACACATACCCCCCTAGAAACCCTGCGTAGAGCCAGAAGAATAGGTTTAGAGACTGGACTATACTATGTGTATGAAGGCAATGTCCAAGGTGAAGGGGAGGACACATCCTGCCCTAAATGCGGCGAAACATTAGTTAAACGGATCGGCTATAGAATATTCGAGAACCGGATAAAAGGCTCCAGTTGTCCAGTGTGTGGTTTTAAGATTCAGGGAGCTTGGAGTTAAAAGTGGAATCTGAGAATGCACGTATCCATACTCTTCAATACATAATTAAAAGTTACAATAAGCAGGCGCACTTATATGATGAACTTCACGGAAACGAGCAAATGGCAAAATACCATATAGTCTTAAAAAAAATCGCTTACACTCTCAGTAAAGTCAAAACTTGTCTCGACTGCGGCTGCGGCACTGGACTACTCTTAGGAGAGCTTACCAACCTCATCAGCTCAATTGTAGGATTCGATATATCCGGAGAGATGCTTAAACAGGCTTCACGGAAAGTATGTTATAATGGACTACACCTCATAAGAGGAGACTCAAATAACATCCCTATAGCAGATGGGATATTTGACCTTATTTTCGCCTTCACACTCTTAGATGGCGAAGTAAACGGAATGGATACGCTGATAGAGTTACGGCGAACATGTTCTCCACATGGAATCCTAGTTGTGTCGATGCTCAGAACATGCCCTGCAGTTTCAAGGCTTAAGGACATCATCTCGGGATCCGGCTTAGAGATCTTAGAGGTCTTGGATATTAAGGAATTGAATGAAATCATCCTAATATTGAAAAGAGCGGTATAAAGAGTTTAGTGCGCTCTTAGTATGGAGCAGTGGAAATACAAGCAGTTCTCGGATGTCCTCTATTCGAACTCTCTGAAAGTTCCAATTAGAGGAATCGTGGGAAGATATCGAAGCGAACTTTTTTAGGCTCCATCGCTAAAGATATCGTAGGAAATTGATTGAAAAAACCTGAAATGACCGATAATAACCGGGTGATGAACCACAAAAAAACTGAAACCGAAAAGGTGATTTAATGGATGTTGTTGAGTCGGACGTTCTAGTTATTGGGGGTGGGATCTCAGGCTGTGTTACGGCCTTAAAAGCGGCTTCTCATGGACTGAAGGTAGTTATGATATTGAAGGGGGAGGGACCCGAGGAATCTAATACCTACAATGCTCAAGGAGGAATTGTATACAGAGGAGAGGGAGACAATCCAAAGAAGCTAATTAAAGACATTTTAGCTGCAGGTGACGGAGCGAGTTACCCTCCGGCCGTTGAGGTCCTCGTCAATGAAGGTCCAACGCTTGTAAAAGAAGTATTGATAGACCATGCTCAGGTTTCTTTCGATAGGGATGCCAAAGGGAGGCTTGACCTGGCGGAAGAGGCTGCACACTCTATGAGGCGTATAATTCACGTAGCCGACTATACCGGTAAGGCTATTGAAGTAGCCCTCATGAAATTGGTCGGGAAAAACCCTAATATTTCTGTCGATACCGATCGAGTTGCAGTAGACCTACTTACTGAAGAACACCATACAGATGATCCGTTAACGGTTTATAGAAAACCGGTCTGTTTAGGCGCTTACGTATTCAATAATAAAGAGCGAAGAGTGGAAAGTCATCTTGCAAAGGTAACCGTATTGGCGACAGGAGGACTCGGTCGGATATATCTATACACGACAAATTCAGCTGGAGCTACGGGAGACGGTTTTGCCATGGCTTATAGAGCTGGAGCCGAGCTCATTAACATGGAATATATACAGTTCCATCCGACCACGTTTCGTTATGGTGATTCACAGTGTTTCTTGATATCCGAATCTGTAAGGGGAGAAGGAGCAAACCTGAAGACGCCCGATGGAAAGCCCTTCATGGAGAGCTATCATCCTCTCGGCTCACTAGCGCCTCGCGATGTGGTCGCCCGGGTCGTCTTTGAGGAGATGCTGGAGAACAATTACCCTCACGTATTGTTGGACATCACCTCTTTTATGGAGGCTGAGAAGATAAAAACGCGTTTTCCCACAATCTATGAAACATGTATAGAGCATGGGGTAGATATAACCTCCCAGCCAATCCCAGTAGTTCCGGCAGCTCACTTCGCCTGCGGAGGAGTGAAAGTGGATCTGTGGGGGAGGACAAACATAGACCGTCTCTTCGCTGTAGGTGAAGTTTCCTGTACCGGTGTGCACGGCGCCAACCGTTTAGCAAGTATCTCAATGCTCGAAGGCTTAGTTTGGGGAGACAGAGCGGTAAGGAAGATAATTGAGTGTAAACGTTACTACATTAACTATGACCCTCCGCTAGTAAAGGAATGGGTTGATACGGGGGCGGATGATCCTGATCCTGCGCTTATCCATCAAGACATGAACGTATTATGGTATACGATGTGGAATTATGTTGGTCTAGTTAGGAATAAAGAGAGGTTGAAGAGGGCCGTTGAAGACTTAAAGCATCTTCAAATGGATGTGGAAGATTTCTATCGATACGCAAAATTAACCGGAGAGC
>CAYFVN010000184.1:0-1541 GCA_964346575.1 uncultured Candidatus Bathyarchaeia archaeon | reverse complement strand
CGGGGTTACCAACCGTTATGTGGACGCCTTCTGTCGAATGGCGCTGAAATAGATCCCAATTTCTTCTAACATCTAATCAATCTAATAACTTCAACTCCTTACTTAGAGCTCCAAAACCCTTTTAATAAGGGCATCCCCTCAATTTCATTATATGTTATATAAATAGTTGAGTAGTGATGGCTTTTGAAGGTGTTAATAGCTTCGCCTCGGCTGGCAATGAGAGCTTCTAGGCTACAGGATATGATACCCAATAATATTCAGATCATCATACCAAAGACGGAGTCGGAAGAAGAACAAATCAAACTTGCCCATGACGTCGAGGTTATTCTCTGTGTCCGCCTATCCGCGAAGGTAGTCCAGGCTGCTAAGCGGCTGAGGCTTATCCAGAAGATAGGAGCCGGCGTAGACGCCATACCCTTTAACGTTCTGAGAGAGGATGTCTTAGTAGCTAATACTTCGGGCGCGAACCCCGTGCCTTTAGCCGAGGGAGCAGTTGCTCTCGTTCTAGCTCTAGCTAAACGAATTGTCCAACGGCATAATGTTTTTCCTCCATCTGGAAAAGAAACAAGGGGGAGTGTTCGGGGCGTCGAGCTTCGGGGAAAAAAGGTGGGCATAATCGGATTAGGTCATATCGGAGTGGAGGTGGCTCGGCTCCTCAAGGCTTTCGAGATGAGGATACTGGCGTTAAAGCGACATCCCTCTAAGTCCTTGAAGACTCAGCTTGACCTTAACTTTCTTGGAGGCCCCGATAACCTCGATTACCTCCTTCAGGAGTCAGACTTCGTGGTGGTGACGGTGCCATTGACGCCGCAGACCCGTGGGATGATTGGTGAACGTGAGCTTCGCCTGATGAAGCCGACAGCTTACATTGTCAATGTAGCTAGAGCCGCCATCATCCAGGAGGAACCACTCTATAGGGCCCTTAAAGAGAATTGGATCGCCGGTGCTGCCCTCGATGTCTGGTGGCCTGCCCACTGGTGGGACCCTGCGTGGCATAAGAATGGAGCGCCAGTTCCTTCCAAGTATCCTATCTGGCGACTGCCAAACGTAATCGCGACTCCCCACAATATAGGTTCGACGGACACACCGTCTGACGCAGGCCTTTGCATTATTGCGGAGAACATCCGTCACATCGCAGAGGGAAAACCGCTGATTAACCAAGTCGACAAGGATCTCCAATACTAGAATCGTCTGCGAGCATTAAGCCTTACTAGCGATCTTGTTACTCTCAATGCCTTCAGTAAACAACAATAAATAGAGTCAAGCATCGCACAATGGTAGAGTCATTAGAGCGCGCGCGCTAAATAAGAATTTAGCATATCCATAAATGAATCTGTTAACAAGAATTGATATGAACTCGTTACGGCTTGATATTCACATCCTCTCGTAAAAAATTCAGCGTTTCTTCGTCAAGTACTTCCATGATCTCCTCGTCACTGTTCCCCCGTTTGATGTTAACCCTCTTTTCTGTAGGTTCGATGTGGTTTATATTGGATCTCCTCCGTTTCACGCCGGTCACCTTTTGAGGACCGGTGACGAGG
>CAYFVN010000183.1:0-4454 GCA_964346575.1 uncultured Candidatus Bathyarchaeia archaeon | reverse complement strand
GTAGACTTAGCAGAAGGGCTGGTTAAAACTTTTATTTGGTATAGGGAAAATGAGTGGTGGTAGTGGCTGAAGAAGTAGACCAATACTTGATCAAGATACCAGCCACTCACGCATAACCCGTTCCCCAGGGAAACCCGGCATTAAATTGAGCTGGGGGAAGGGATTGCATAGGCAGCAATGCCTCCTTTCAAGGCATATGTTTTCCATACCGAGAGACCTGAATAGTCATGTTGCGTAGCTGTTATTATATTAGGGGAGATCAACCGTCAAGGGATGTTACTTGTACGCTACCAGATGAAGTATTGGACCTGTATAATAATAGTGAACCCTATCTGTACTGAGGATCTTCAGAGAAAGAGTATGCTCTCCCTCCTCCAGGAGCGATGACGAGAAAGACACAATGTAACCGGAGAATCTGAAATCAGGGTTCTCTAGGTGGCTTGCCACTTCAGGTCTATCTAATCCGTAAAAGGCGGGTATATCGATTTTACCGTCTAAGGTTAGAAAGACTGCGGAGGCTGGACCATTCGCCTGCTTATCCACAACCCAGCCCGTGATCGTCATAGTTTCTTGAAGGCTTAAATCGATGATGAGGGGGGAGGCCTGCTGCGATACTTTTTCTCCATCTACCGTTTCTATCGAGGAGAGGGTGGGGAAGTAGGCTAGTGTGAGCGTTGAAGGGTCGATGACCTCTCCACTGAAAACGTTAAGCCCGTTTTCCTCCAAGAATTCGGCTCGCTCCCTAGCAACAGCGGGGTTCGGATAGAGGTATTTTAGAATATTTTCATCCGACTGTATCTTATAGGTGGTGAGTACGTATGCTCCCATCTCCCTCGAACGTTTCATCCCCTCCCCAACATACCATCCTCCCCCGTAGGAAACGATCAGTCCGAGAAGGATCAAGGTGAGCAGGGCGTGGGCTCCAAAACTTCTATTCTTAATGGATGACTTTGAGATCGACGTGGCAAAAAAGTAGGCGCCGACGATCCCCAGCCCCGTGATGGGTGTGTACCGTGAAGTTAAGGCTTGTTCGACGCCAAAGCCTCCCCTCGCCACCATCGTCGCCAACGATGATAGGGCGGCGAAGAGGATGAAAGAAAACCATACTCTATTTCTCCCAATAAGCATTCCCTCGTACCCTTGAGCAATGATGATGGCTGTAATCATTACTAGGGCCAAGCCGAATACCGAGGCTGTCACAACCTCATAGGAGAGGGGAGCTCCAATGAGGGTGAGAAGATACCTCCCCGCCTCGAGGGGGTTCCTTAAAAAAAAGGTTAAGGAAGGATGATGGAGAGGCTTGACGTAACCATGAAGGTAGGAGGTGACGATCCCTAAGGCTGCGGCGCACCATAAACCAGCTTTTCGCAAGTCCTTTCTCCTCCCCGATGTCAATATTTGAAGGAGGCCAACAGGCCATACAGCTAAGCCGACCATAATAGAGAACGAGGATAATATAGCCCCCAAAATACTCGACACAAATCTGACATCTATTTTCTCGCTCGCCTCCAAAAGGGAGAATGAAACAACTGCTCCGAGGATCAGCAGGTATATATCCACGACATTATCCAGCAGGCTCTCGTACTGCCTGAAACCGAAAAGTAAAAGGGAGATGGGCAGAAACCTCAGGTAACCATTCAAACCTCCCGAAAACTTTCGCCGATAGACAAGGAAGAGGATCAGCCCAGTTAGGCATAGAAGGACCCAGCTGAAATACATCTGTGCAACCGTATTGTAACGAGTAAGTATTCCTAAGGCCAAGATGACAAGCCTAGGGAAAAAAATTCTATGTTCATTATGCTGGGAGAAAAGATCGGAGAAGGATAAGGTTCCGCTTATCGACTTCTCAACGATGGGAACCATATCCCACTCATCCCCGATAACAACATTTACGCCAAAGAAATCAATATAATACAAGTGCAATAAGGGGGGGAATATTAAAAGGAGACTGCACGCAACTACAATAAACCTTGAATCCATCCCGTAGCGCGCGCGCTTACTCAAACTTTCTTCCCACCATCATTATTCAATTAAATCATCCTCTTTGATCCCCCTTAAAACGATACCTATGTTTAAGTTCATCCCATACAATATTTTATATCAAGCTATCACTCGAGCAGCTCAGACATCAAGCAAATAACAGATGCACATCCTTAGGTCACTCATCCATTAAGAACGATAATCGTTCCAACTTCAATAAACTCCTCGACAACCTGTCCAAAAACCTGCGATCGAGTCGGAGTTAATTCACTAAATAATCGACCCCTACGTTTACATGACCTTCCATATAATCATGCGCAATAGAACATCCTCAAAAGCAGCGAAATAAAGTACAGCATAATCGTTATTTACTTTTTCAATAAACGTAAAGTCGAATCCATCTCTATAGATTATCGATGTTAAATCAAAAAACGGAACTCCCCCTTTGCATTATGGAAAAAATGTGTAAGACACTATATTCGTTGATAATAGCGATGGAAGTTTCATTTTTAGTGTCTAACTTCAACATAGACTAGAAATATAATTGACTCTCCAGATATTTTTAACGATATAGAATGATAGTTTCATTTGACAGAGACATTTGATGATGATACGAGTTAATACGTATCGAAAACATCATAAGATTAAAGAGTAGCGCGTCCCACGATCTCTTTGGAGGAAGGCCGATCTGAACATTAAGGAAAGTATTCAAAAATCCAGATGGGATTTTTCACATTGAATTTACAGATTCGGAGATCCGATAATATTTGAGTACAGCCAACTGAGAATGAGAAATAACTTATAAGTTTAGAACGCGCGAGCGATAAGGAATGAAGACACTGCTGATCGCACCAAGCATAAACCCTGTAACCTATAAAGGGCTGGGTAAGTACAGCAAGGAGATATACGAGGGACTAAAAGAGCGTGTCGAGGTCGACCTACTATTAAAATCGAGTGAGGGTGACAAAGTAGTCTCCACGCACACGGAGGTCCCCCTCAAGCTTTTAAAGGCGAGAGGATACGACGTGGTACACGCCTTAACGCCCGAGATGGGGATCTACACGCCCCTCATCTCTAAAAAAACGGTGGCGACGTTCCACGATCTAATACCGATCCTAGCCTTCAAAGAGATGAAATTCAAGTTCTCAAGTCTAATACCCTACTACACAAAGGTCACATGGAAGCTGTCGAGCAAGGCGAGGAGGATAATAGCAAATTCCACACAAACCAGGGAGGAGTTGATAAGGATCTTGGGGGTGAAGCCTGAGAAGATAAAGGTGATACCCTTGGGCGTGGATGAAAGGTTCAAGCCCGTCTCCCCGCCTAAAAAGCGTGAAAAACCGACGATAGGCTTCTTCGGAAACTTAACCTACAGGAAGAGGGTCGACATAGCGATAAAGGTCTTCAAAATCGTCAGCGATAAGATAGACGCACGACTGATCTTAGCGGGGGGAAAGATCGATACGATCTATCAGAGACACTTCAACGTGGAGGAGATGCTTAGAGGATTGAAGAATGTTAGGGTGATGGGTAACGTACCCGACGGGGATTTGCCGAGACTCTACACCAGCTTCGACGTCATGCTCTTTCCATCAAGCTACGAGGGGTTTGGACTGCCGATACTGGAGGCGCAGAGATGTGGAATTCCGGTGTTAACGATGAGCGATGCGAGGATCCCGGAAGAGGTGAAAAGAGAGGCGATAACCTGTGGAGGATTAAATGGCATGGCTGAGAAGGCTTTGGAACTGCTTTTGGATACCGATATGAGGAGGAGAATCTCTGAAGAGGCGCTCAGATACGCCTCCCAATTCGCTTGGAACGATACAGTTATGGAGACCCTGAAGATATACGATGAACTCTGAGATGTCGATATTCCCGATCGAACGCGCGCACTAAATAAATATACCATCTTCAGGCTTGAAGCCGACGTCTTTCAGGCTTTATGCTGCTTCATCATATTGATTATCGCAAATAATGATAATGCCATGAACATTGCAAACACGCCTATCAGCAGTACGATCGAGTAGACCAGCGCGTGACCCAGGGGTAGTTGACCCACCTCCTCAAACCTTCCTGCCACCCAGATCCACCCATAAACTCCAGCAGCCGCCATAACTAACCCGGGTAAGCCCAGAAAGGCTATGGGATGCCTCGCCCCTATCAAGGTCAAGACCCCACCTAAAACCTCTAGCCCGTGCAATACGGGATTCCTCTCCTCATGTCTGAAGGCGCTCTTAACCGGAACCTCGAGTATCCTAAGACCCTTATCTCTCCCTCTCATGAGCAGCTCAGACTCGATGGCGAAGCCAGGTTCGATACCCTCGATCAACTCCAGGGACCTCTTGGAGAAGGCTCTGATCCCGCTCTGAGTATCCAAAAATCTACCCTCCACACTCTTAACCCCTATGAACCTATCCAGTATATTTCTGCCGAACCTACGATAAGCCGGAGCCCCGTCAAAACCCCGTTTTCCG
>CAYFVN010000182.1:0-2483 GCA_964346575.1 uncultured Candidatus Bathyarchaeia archaeon | reverse complement strand
ATCTGTTGGATGCTGATACTGAAGACAAGTATGCTATAAACATGCTTCTAGAGGCGCTCAAGGAAAGAGGCTTAACCTCGAAGATAGGCCTCAACTATATCACTGTACCTTTGGGGTGGTACCGAAGATTAGAGGAGAAACTTCCGGGGGCCGATTTTAGGGACTGCTCCTTACTGGTCGAAAGGTTAAGGATGGTTAAAACAGACGAGGAAATTGAATATATTAGAAAAGGAACGGAACTATGCGATGAAGGTATTAAGGCGAGCATCGAAGCCGTAAGCGAAGGCGTTAGAGAGATCGAAATAGACGAACGGGGCAATTCAAAAATACTTGAAATAGCAGAAGAGAAGCATCCCGATACGTCGGTTCGTATTGGTTTATGCACTACAATATCGGGAGAAAGATCCGTAAATCCATCCCACCTCTCAAGCGATAAGAGAATAGAGAGTGGAGACATGATCATCCACTCTAGAGTGACGGAGTTTAATAGGTACTACGGCGAAAGCGAACGGACTTTCATAATGGGGGAGCCAAATGAAAGACAGAAGAGACTATTTAAAACTGTGTTAGAGGCTCAAACTGAGGCCATCGAAGCTATAAGGCCAGGCGTGGAGGCACAGGAGCTCGATAGGATCACACGTAAAGTATTCATAAATGCAGGTTACGGCGAATTCGTGAGACACCGAACCGGACATAGCATGGGCTTAGATCAACACGAATGGGGGCCTAGCCTCTTGGAAGGCTGGACCACACCTTTGGAAAAAGGCATGGTTCTCACAGTGGAACCGGGTATTTACGTACCAGGTGTCGGGGGTTCAAGGCACTCGGACACAGTGGTGGTGACGGAAGATGGATATGAAAACTTTACCAATCTACCTAAAGATTTGGAGTCGATGGTAATTCATTAATACCGGATTTTATCGTCGAACAATCTTTCCCCGACATCGACCAATAAGAGATCGTTCTATTCCATTTTATTCTATTTTATAAGAGTCAGCAGCTTTCTTTGCAGCTTTTATGAGCCTTGGAAGCGTGAAGGGACGCACCGTACAGTCTGGTCCTAGGATGAAATGACGACCACTTGTCTGGGATATGGCCTCCTGAACGTGTTGATCGATCTCGTCTTCGGATAAGATGGGCATCTCATCCCTATCCAAGCCTCCCATGACGCATTTACCAGATCGCCTCTCCCCCTCGCTTAGACTCGGACCCGTCTTTCGAACAGCCCAATTCAGGCATGCCGCCGGGTAATCCGTGAATAGATCGAAGAACAGATCCTGTCCGCATAAGTGTATTACGTTGAGAGGAAGCTTCTCAATCGTTCTTAATAGCTCCAGATCAAAGGGTTTACCGAATCTCTCATATTTTTCTCTGCTGATGATTTTATATGAGGCTATAGGAACATAGAAGACTCCCGATATGCCAGTTTCTAGAGCTTCTTGTATGTGGTCCTTCCAAGTGGTTGAAATGTTAGATAGGGCCTCTCTAACGATATCAGGGTCACTATCCATAGTCTCCAGTACCTTATTCCTAGACAGGCGCATGGCTATCCATAGAGGACTGAATACAGTCGTTATGAAAAAAGCCTCTCCGCCGACTTCTTCGTTGATCATGTCTAAAATTTTAAGCTGCTTCCACCAAAATTCATCGGCTTTAAATAGTCCCACCCTTCTCCAATCCGCTGGGCTGCGCACTACCGTGATACCATCTGGAAGGGGATAACCCCATTCGTTCATTACCTTGATAAAGTCCTGTTCGTAGACTTCAAAATATTTTAGGTGTGCCTTGGCCGTTACCTCCCAATCCATATGCAGAAGATTATTGCCGGCTGACCATACACCGAAGGGGACTCTATCTACTTCCTTACCATTTAAAGCATTTAAAACTCGTTCCTTCTTATCCACACTCAGGCACCTTTACGCTTAAAGATTATATATAAAATAAAAATATATGATCTCTATTCACAGTTCTATACTCATGAATCTAAGTTTCTAAATTTATATAAGATAAGATTTAATCGATCTATCCAAAGTAAATCACACTTATCTTCAAGTTTTTCTATAGCTACATTGAAAGCATAAGAAAAGGCAATAACCGTAGCAGCTAGCTCTGTACATCTCGTTGAAAGAGTTTATTTCCTTTCGTAACACCTCATTTATAATTCCTCTCTAGTCAAATAATCATACCGACTGCGAGATGGTTAATTAAAAAAAAGTTTGGGACTTTTCATCCTTGATGGTATTAACCATAGCTATTTTTCCCTATACGTCAATCGATCCAAAAAAAAATAGGGTGTTAAGTAGGTAGGCGTAGGTGCTGGCGCGCAGCTCCCGCCTACACCGCAAAGACAGTTTTGCTCAATCCCTCTTCTTGAGTTCCTCGAGGCCAGCGGCGATTGCATCCAAGGCATCGCGTGTAGAAGTTTTTCCTGTGAAAACGTTATGAAGCTCTGTACTCTGTAAGTTCGCGTATTCAGCGGCCCA
>CAYFVN010000181.1:0-6369 GCA_964346575.1 uncultured Candidatus Bathyarchaeia archaeon | reverse complement strand
ATCACGGTGTGATGCACAAGATCCCAGCATACATGTACCCGGAGCTCATGGACCTGGTCATGATCAGCAGCCATCCCGATGGGCCAGTAAATACTGAATGCGATGCCTATGTTGGGCACCATGACATTCTACCCACCCTCTTAGCCCTCACCGACCTATCTACACCTATGCCGCTTGAAGGACGTAATATTTGGGAGTGCGTAACGGAGGAGAGGATCGACACGCGAACGTATATGACGTCTATCTTCGGCGACTGGGTCTGGTGTCGAGACAAGAAATATGCCTTCATCTCCGATCTAGACGGTGGGCGGGCTAGACTGTACGACGTGAGAGAGGATCCCGAACAGCACAACGACATAGCGTGCGAGAGAAAAGAGATCTGTAAGATTATGTATAAGAGGATCCTGAGCGACGCCGGCGGACCCCTTCCCAGATACGATATACGTCGAGAAGGGCATGCCTGGTACGAGTATCCAGACTTGACCGCGCCCGGCGCATTCATCCCAGTGAGGGAACAGTGGAAGCTCGAACTCGACAGATAAACGATACTGGACTACGGGATGGTTTATGGTTAAGTTTGGCTTGGACTTGACGATTTGGCCTTGGGAGTACAGGTTTTTCGACGAGATAACTGAGATCGCCGTTCGGGCTGAAAGATTTGGAATTGACTCAGTCTGGATGTCGGACCACCTCATGTATACGAACTTGGACAAAGGCTCACTGGAGGTTTTCACTTCGCTGGCCGCCGTGGCTACGCGTACGAAAGACATCAGGGTTGGAACGAAGGTTGTCTGTACTCCTTTCAGGCATCCCGGTCTCATCGCGAAGACGGGTGCAACGCTGGACATCATTTCCGGCGGGCGCTTCGACCTGGGATTCGGAGCTGGATGGTACAAAAAGGAGTTTGAGGCTTTCGGCTTCCCCTTTGAGCGGAAAGTCAGCCGGCTACGAGAAGCTGTCGAGATCGTAAAGTTGCTTTGGGAGAAATCACCCGTCGACTACGAAGGCGATTTCTATAAGCTCAGGAAGGCTGTGTCTTTGCCAAAGCCTCTGCAGGTTCCACACCCTCCAATATGGATTGCAAGTTCTGGTCCACGCATGCTCAGGATTGCCGCGGAGCTTGGAGACGGTTGGATCATAGCCAATCCAAGTGTGGAGGATTTCCGTGGCAAGTGGAACTTGATCAAGGGATACGCCGAGAAAGTGGAGAGAAGCAGCGTAGAGATCGAGGCGGGTTATTACGCATACGCAAGTTTGGCTTCAACCTCTGGGAAGGCGTGGGAGTCGGCTGAGGAATTTATCCTCCCCGAAAGGAGAAGAGTATTGGGGCCTGAATTGTCCTTGGAAGACCTTGGCGAGATCTGTATAGTTGGTGGCCCAGATGAGTGGATAAAACGGATCGAACAGTACGTTGAGGCTGGGGCGGAACATGTAATCGTCAAGATTGTTCCCTTGGATTTTGAAAGCCTTCGGCTGTACTCGGAAGATGTAGTACCCCACTTTAAGTGAGAACTTCGTTAATGAAGTTAGGACATTTGAATTTCGGCACGCGCAGTCGATCATTACCGGGTGGGGTTTCAGGGAACTCCTGTCATATCTGTGGCACAAGTTATGATCCTCAACTACTCGAATGTTAAATACCGTTTCTCGGAATGATTGGGATTGAAAGTGCAGTTAGTCCATGCACACTTATCGTGTCGATAAGCGCCTAGAGCCTTGGTTGGCGGTTCTCCCTTAATCCCTTCAATGCCCTTGATGGCCGCCTTCACCTCACTGTCTCCACCATTTATAATTAAAGTGGCTGCTCCTTCCGCGCCGTTTATGCCCCCGGAAGCGACCGGGAAAGCTTCGGCTCCAAACAATATTTCTATCGCCTCCACCTCCGTGACAACGTATCCATAGACGGGTATCAAGCCGACCGGTACACCCATACAATAGTTTAATCGCCCTATTCCTAATTCGTTCGATGCCTCGTGAACCGAACCGGGTATAAGCTTTTCCAGTCCCGCCGGAACGATGAAGTTGACGCCGCGAGCCTTCACCGTCCCTAAAGCTCTGCCGATCCTCCCACCGTCGCTAACCGCTGCCAATATACCTGCGACGCCATGCCTATCGATGCAGTTTGCACTCTTAATATAGACGTCATCGCATTTGAGCTCACTCGCGTACTCTGAATAGCGACGGGAAATCTCGACGAGCTTACCCTTATCGATCACAATATAAGGATGATAGTCGACATGGTTTACACACATTCCCTTATCGCCGACGAACCCGGAGATATACTGGCTCTTGTCGATCTCACGCCCCAGAAGTTCTTGGGCGATGAAAGCATTCGTTGAAGAACGGCATATCATGATTAACCCCTCCTTCAAGGCTTTCTTCACGACATCCAGCTGCGCTACCGCTTTACCTATCAAGGCCTTAGACTCCGCGGGAGTTAAGATTATTAAAGCCTTCAACACGTTCACCTCAGACAACTACTAAAGAAGAGAAAGGTATGTAAACCTTTACCTGATCCCTCCACCTGCAGAATGAGCAAGCTTTAGCGAGCGATATTTTGTGTGTTAAACCTAGAGCAGGGATACAATTATAAGGAAGACTTAAAAGTCGACATATAGGTTAACTACCTAAAATTATTGGAGTTGCGTATGAAACATGGTCAAGAAATGCACCATATGCGACGATAACAACAAGGATGATGCGAACTTCTGCAGTAAATGTGGAACATCCTTTACAGTTCAAACGCCGCAGGTCGCTTCCACACCCCCTGTTACGGTTAAACAAATGCCTTCAGTTGGAGTCGTACATCCAGGCGTCCAAGCGTATCATAGAGTAACCCCAGCAAGGGTTCCCTCTCCAGGTATGTGTCACTATCACCCCAGTATCCCTGCCGTTTATATCTGCAACCGATGCGGAAGACCGATATGCCAAGACGACGCGAAGATGTACGGCGGGCTCATCGTCTGCCCCCAGTGCTACAGGGCGTTTCCGGCTGGCTACGTGGTTCCCATGCCCATCCCCACATACTATGCCTTACCGACTGCCAGCTGGCCTGTACATCCGTTGCCTATGGCCCATTATTAGCGCGCGCTAATACCTAACATACTGAGGTGCGTTTTTATGTATTGCCCGGGTTGTGGAAGGGAATACAAGAAGGGGGCTGATTTCTGTTCTTACTGCGGTTCTCAAATAGGTTCGGGTAAGAGTTTCCTCATGGTTACGACTCCGATCATACCGGGGTATAAGGTAAAAAAAGTATTGGGTGTGGTAACCGGTCTAACTCCACGTACTAGAGGAGTTTTGGGTAAATTCGTTGCGAGCATACAGACGATGCTGGGCGGGGAAGTTACAGCTTTCACTACGGAACTTGAAAAGGCGAGATTTGAGGCGATGGATCGAGTGCGTCAAAAGGCAATCAACATGGGTGCCAATGCGATAATAGGGCTCGACTTGGAAACATCCGATATAGGGCTACAAGCAGGAGTTACCGTCATATCCGCAACGGGTACCGCAGTCATCGTAGAGCCGGAAAAGAAGAGAAAATCATAGCGTAATTCAGCGTCCCAGTAATTCAAGGTTTTGCCAAAGTCAAAGTGATCGATATTAGTGAAGACGAGTTCAATAAAAATAAAATTGTCTTAACGCGCGCTAAAATAGAAATGCTTACAAGTCTCTAGCGCGCGCTAACCAAGTCTTATACTTTAACTGCGTGCGCTATACGAATAAATTGATGTGAGACTTAGCGCGTGTTTTTCCATCATTAGAGTTCTCTTACTTTTTCCTCTCTTCTAATAACCGGAACTTTTAATCCAGCTTTTTCAAATTCGTCTGCTAAACTTTTTTGTACCTTGGCGTATCCGCTCCAAAAGTCGTCTATAGGGAACCAAATTAACATTAATACTTTAACGCTTTTTTCGGTAAAATCGTCTACTCTAATGATGGGTTCAGGATTTTTCATCACTTCGGGTATGTTATCTAATACTTTTTTACAAATTTTCAAAGTTTTATTGAAGTCGGAGGTAAAATCGACATAGAAATTAACAGTAGCTCTCCTACTATCGATAGAGAAGTTTTTTATTATGGATGTTCTCACCTTGGAATTAGGAATTATGACATGTTCACCGCTCCATGCTTTTATCTTTACTCCACCCACTCCCATATCCGCTATCTTCCCCCATATGTTGTCTATCGCGACCGCGTCACCGATCTTGAAGGGGCGGTAAACATACAATAGAAAGCCTGTGAGTATGTCACTGATTATGTCTCGTGTAGCCATGCCTACTACGATACCGGCGAACCCGGCGGCGGCGAACATACCATATAAGACATCCTTTAGACCGAAGACGCCGAGAATTACGAAGAAGACGATAATCCATACGATAGAGGAAGCTATCTTTTTCAATGGCTTGGTGTGTTGAACATCTAAACTAGTTTTCTCAGCGAATTTGTTGATTGATTTCTGAATAATGAAACGATCCAATGAAAGCCCTATCACAATGATGATTACGCTTATCGTTGCTTCCATCAAATATGGCACGGATTCCATGATAGTGTTTACGCACATTTATTATATAAGAGATCTTATTTTGCATATACTCCATCCGACATCCTTCACCCATCGTCATCGTTATCATTTGTTGTGCAACGAGCGCTTTCGTAATTTTAACCAAGAATTTTTTTATCATCCGTTTTTTTAAAAAAAGAGCAAATATTTTTACATTGTGATCTACTGCTACAGGGAATCAGAGGATGTGTGATCGCTAGTGAACAAACATCCTTTAATTAATTTGCGTTTATTTTATATTTGCATTAGGAGAAAAAGTTTGAAACGAGTATTTAAAGTTCTATTCAATATAACGATATTGTTTACAATAATTGTAATTTCATTCTTGAATCCAACTCTAGCTATAACAGAATTAAAAGATTCCGAAGTAAATCCACTCCAATATACGCTCGAAGGATTAACACGTTCACCAGATGTTAGAATGACGACTGGCTCATTGGGAGGTTGGAACGAAGATGAATGGGTTCCATTTCGCCTAAACATAACAAACACAGATGAAAATTTACAGGTTGTTCAAGCAGCTATCAATCAGGAATATGAGAATGATGGTCGCTTCGGTATTGACGCATTTGCATCATGTTTCGCCGATTCTGCCGACTGCGGAAGTGGAAGAACTCCAACGCTCGGGCCGTCTGCAATAGGCAGTGGCAAATTGTGGAGAATCTTAGTTGATTCCTCAGAATATGAGCCTACAGTTATTTTCGACACATTATCTGGAGGTGTGAAAACAATTCAATGGCGCACAGGCGACCTATCGGTGCCTGGGAACAGCTCATTATTAATTGAATGGTCAGTTCATCTAGCTAAAGGAGACTCAAAAAATCTAGCGTGCACAGAAGGATCCCCCCTTGGACAATGCACTCCACAAGATATTCCGCCTGGAATGGGTGAATCATCGTGGCCAGGTAGATCATTGCAAGTCAGAGCTGCACCACCAATACCTGGTGAACGAACTGTTTCTATCGACGTTGCAAAACCTTCAGCCTGCATTATAGCTACTGCTACTTATGGAAGTTATATGGAACCAGAAGTAGTTTACATGCGATCTGTAAGGGATGATATGATAGGTTCTAACAAAGTTGGGAGACTGCTGGTTGCTGGATGGAACAGTTTCTATTATTGCTGGTCTCCGCCAATCGCACATATGATCTCTTCTAATGTCCTTGTACAGAAAATTTCTAAAGTATTAATAATTCCACTGGTCGTAATAATCCACTTGACAGCAGCAATTTATTCTAATATTAAATTTCTTAATGCTTCTGTAGCATCCGTAGTAGCCTTCCTATTTGCATCAATATCTTCAACCACAATCTATATTGTTATGCCAATCTATGGCTTACTGGTTATTCGTAAGAAAAAATTTCATAAAAGTTAACGCCATCTTATAATTCAAAGGAAATAATTTCCACTCTAATTGAAACTCGAGAGTTCATCAATGGCATAGCGCGCGCTGTAGCGTGGTGCGCACACACACAATTTTTATAAAAACCTTATTAGGATACTTTGACTTATCAAAATTTAAACGATTATTGGAACGCAACTAATATCACCAACTTAAAACCGTTAAAAAACTGTTCATTCAGTTGTTAAAATTTTTTTCATCAAGAGTGTAAGCCCTTCTACATTAGAGAGAAAAATCGGGGAGGTTGCTTATGAAAAATGTGCTCGTTATCGGGTGATCTCGGGTGTATTATTTATTCTCTTCTTTGGCACTTGGGTTATTATTTATTTTTATCCGTTGCCACTTCCAATACCTCGATTTTTTCTGGGAGTGGTGGATTTCTGTCGTAATAGCCGTTTTTATC
>CAYFVN010000180.1:0-15647 GCA_964346575.1 uncultured Candidatus Bathyarchaeia archaeon | reverse complement strand
CGAACTCTGAAATATCTAAAATTCTTACAGTTCTTCTCAACCTCCATCTTCCGTCACCCAATTTAAAGTTATTAAGCCCTCTGCTCCTTCTCCCTTTTTCCCGAGCTTTCGAAGCATTTTTTGTTTACCCATCCAAAACGGTCCCAAAACGAATAATCTCTCAATACCAGTTAGACCGGAAACCCATTCTACACGATAAGTTTAATCATTGGATCTCTATATCTGCAGACCTGTATGAAACGGTATCGCGTTTTTGATGTACGTTAACGATCTAATTTATTCGCCATGTATATTGATGCAAGAAGTATCCCAATGAAACTCGCGATGCTGAGCGCAATTCCAGTTATAGATGTTAAGATATCACCTAGTAGGGGCATGGCCAATACCATTGGCGGGTCGCTGCAACATGCCACAAACGCATACGTATACGTTGAAAGCACGGATCCTAAAAAGGACGCTCCTACCCCTATCGCGCCCATTTTCACAACTTTTAATTGATGATCCAGAGCTTTCCTGACGTTCATGACGGTTACTGAATAAAGCGCTGAAGCCAACGACAGTAAAACTATCCAAACTAGCCGAAAAGAGGTTATTACCACCGTTTTATTTGCAACCACGACACCTATAACCGAATTGGTCGGAAGACCCACATAATTCGATGGATCGATCGCTCCGTATATAGCTATCAGAGTTCTTAAAAAATCGACTCCCGTATGGACTGTAAGGGGGCTAAATTCCATACGCATCCAAAAAACCGTGAATACTAGTAGGATGTGCAATAAGGCAAATACAACGGTAAGAGATAGAAATGGAAGTTTATCTTTCTTAATAACTTTGTTTATACCGCTTGAGACCTTGGTTATCATAGATAGTGGCGACATGGGCGTCCAACCAACATAACTACGCACTTATGTTTCCTTTCTCTCCCAGTCGTCAAGCAAACGTTCATATAAATTTTACGCCGTTAAAAAATTCATGTAAAGAAATACTTCTGATTCCATTCGATATAAGTCGTTCCCTCCAGCAATCGATTTATTTGACCATATTATTCTATGCAAAAGTGTTCCGATAATGGTTAGACGGGGACGTACAATAGATAGGACAGAGAAGAGGAAGAATCTAACTTCAAGCTCGGTCATCATTGCTATTCTGATAGGCGCAATAGTTCTGAGCACGTGGTATTATACCGGTTCAGCGAGGCGCAGTTCTTTCGAGGAAACGAAGATCGAAACCGCGTCCTCCGCCTTCCATACTCCTCTTTCGACTCAGCCGTCAAAGTCGACAGGTGCAGATGAGAACTTGGCATTGGACTTCACCTTGGTTGACTTGGAGGGAAAAAGTTTCCGCTTGAGCGACTACCGGGGCAAGGTGGTAATTATAGATTTCATGGCTACACTGTGCGGCCCCTGCAGAGTTCAGGTATCACATTTAGGGGGTGTCTGGGAGAAGTATAAGGATAGGGTCATAATCATTTCTATCGATTTAAATCCCAACGAGACTCCTGAGATGCTTAGGGATTTCTCTGATCAGTTCCCATATGCAACCTGGATATGGGCTAAGGACACAGAGAATCTGGGATATAAATACGGGATCGTCTCCATACCCACCACTATAGTCATCGATCAGGAAGGATACGTTAAGGCCAGATACGTATGGATAACTCCAAACACCGTTCTGATCGAAGAGGTCGAACGGCTGCTGGATTGAGGTTGGAATCGGCTTTGGACTGGTCGGGATTGCCGTTAATACTCGTAGCTGGTGTTCTCACCCTACTGTCTCCATGCAGCTACCCCATGCTCCCGGCGTACATATCCTACTATATAGGCTCGGAGACATCGCTGAGAGGGGCCGTCCCAAGCGGGATCGTATGCTCGCTGGGTTTGATCTCGGTCTTCTCCTTGATCGGATTGGCGGCGGTGGCAGCCCGCGCTTTGATATACCCTTACCTGCATCTGCTAGAGATCGCCGCAGGCGTCATCGTCATCGGTTTCGGAGTTGCCATGCTGGTAAAGGTGAATATATCCGTGGCTTCAATTTCTGTCCAACCTTCGACGAGAAGGGGGTACGTGGGCCTTTTCTTATACGGCATAGCCTACGGCATGGCCGCCGTGGGTTGTTCCGCGCCAATATTCTTCTCCATCGTGATCTACGCTATCGTTGCCGGAGGACCTATACAGGGGATGTTGACTTTCATGGTTTATGCGCTCGGCATGGGTGTACCCTTAACGGTGATCACTTACCTTGTGGCCAAAGCGAAGAAGATTATCCTGGATAAGATCCGTAGTTTTATGCCATCGATTCAAAGGTTCAGCGGCATACTCCTAATCTTAATAGGAACCTACTTGATCATAACGTATTACTACACATACATCACTTAGAACAGCAGTAGAATATGGCTTGATCTCCGGAACATTCATCTCGAGAATGGTCTGGTTTCTAACCTTTAGATGGGGCTAGGTTATCTTCCTTAGATTTTTAAATGATTGGATTCTATTATTTTTTGCTTTAAGTTAAGTTTAAGGAGGACTGGTTATCGTATGGTTGAGCCTGTATTTTACGTGAAAGGTAAGTATGTTCCTCGGAGCCAGGCTTTTATGAGCGTTTCGGATTTGGGGCTGCTCAGAGGCTACGGTGTCTTCGAATATATGAGAACCTATAATCGTGAGCCATTTAGGTTGAAGGATCATTTGGAGCGGATGTGGAACTCGGCTAGGGTTATAGATCTCGACCTCCCCTGGAGTATGGAGGAGTTGACGGAAATCATCTATGGGACTCTAGATAGGAACCCTGATGGGGAGCAGGGAATAAGGATCGTAGTAACGGGCGGGGAAAGCCCAGATTCTTATACTTTGACCGAAGAGCCGAGCCTCATAGTCATGGTTAAGCCTGCGACGGTTTATCCAAAGGAGTTCTTCACTGAGGGGGTTAAGGTTATCACGTTCACGGCTAAGAGGGATACGCCTGAAGCTAAGACTTTAAACTATATCGACGCCGTAAGGGCCCTGAAGAGGGCTAGACCGGAAGGCGCTGTAGACGCGATCTACACCAGCGACGGCGTGTTATACGAGTGTACCGTATGCAGCTTCTTCGCCGTAAAAGATGGTGGGATAATCACGGCTGGAAGCCAAGTCTTGGATGGGATAACACGGAGAACTGTACTAGAAGTAGTTGAGGGGAGGATACCAGTCGAGTATAGGTTCGTGAAGGTTTCAGAGATACCCTCCTTGGATGAGACCTTCCTGACATCCTCTAGCCACGAAGTTGTACCTATAGTGACCATAGACCAGACCAAGATAGGCGACGGAAGACCAGGCCCCGTAACAAGAGAGATCATGGGTCTGTTCAGAGAGTATACTGGAGAGAGGCTTAATAGAGAGGCTTAATGGCGAGACCTACTTTCAACGGCGATTCCGTCTGCGAGGAGGAGGGAACAGTAATTTATTCGGTCGTTAAAATCACTGGAGCATATTCCATGCGCGCGCTAGTCGCCGTAACGAAGGGCACTCTACCCTACGCGTTGAAAATGGTTGGTTGAGCTTTGAAGAACGCTGGATTTTCCACTGCAAGGATTGAGGTCGATTTAGGGGCCATAGCACACAATATTCGTGAGGTGAAACGGTTTGTAGGATCGGGTACTGATGTGATGGCTGTTGTTAAGGCTAATGCCTATGGTCATGGATTGGTTGAAGTTGCCAAACAATCCCTCAAGTCCGGTGCAGAGACGCTCGGTGTGGCTATCGTCGATGAGGCAGTAACTCTTCGCCGAGAGGGGATTATAGAAACTCCGATCCTAGTCTTTGGAGCCTCTCTGCCGTCGGAGGCTCCCAGGATAGTCCACCATGACATCTCACAGGTTGTAAGTAACATAGAAATCGTACGTGCTTTGTCAAAGGAGGGGGAAAAGCGGAATAGAAGGGTGAAGGTCCACGTAAAAGTCGATACCGGTATGGGACGCGTAGGCGTCCCTTTCAAGGAGGCCGTAACATTCGTGACTGAAGTTGCACGGTTCTCCAATGTGGAATTGGAGGGTCTGATGACCCATTTTTCGACGGCCGATATTCCGAACGATCTAGATTACAGCCATAAACAGTTGGAACGCTTCCTTAAAGTCTCACTGGAATTGGAGAAGCAAGGCGTAGAATTTAGATGGAGGCACGCGGCTAACAGTGGAGGGGTGGTGTTCGTCCCGGAGTCACATTTGGATCTCGTCCGTCCAGGTCTTCTGATTTATGGTGTTCCTCCGGTGCCTGGTCCCTGCAGGTTATCACTGAGACCCGCCCTCTCACTCAAAGCAAAGCTTACTCAAGTTAAAGACGTCGAAGCAGACGAAAGCATCAGTTACGGTCGAACTTTTACAACGAAGAGAAGGTCGAGAACAGGTATAGTGCCTTTAGGTTACGGTGATGGCTTCTCTAGGAGACACTCGAACAGGGGAAGGGTCATCGTAAACGGAGAATATTCGCCGATCATCGGCCGAGTTTGCATGGATCAGTTTATCGTAGATTTAACGGATGCGGGGGAAACCCAAGTTGGAGACGAGGCGGTGGTGATTGGAGAGCAGAGAGGACTCGTATTAACTGCGTGGGATGTCGCGGAAACTATGGATAGTATCCCGAACGAGGTGTTATCAGCGTTAGGCGTGAGAATACCGAGGTTCTTCTCCGAAGCTTAACAAGCATAAACAGCTCAAGTTTTGACCTGCCGAAGAGAACTTATTCCATTATTGCTCCTTTCGTTCATTTTAGAATCCGTATTAGAAAGTATAATATATATTGACCTCCGAATATTAATTTGGTGTATGTTTGGATGGAGGAAGTTGGCCAGGAGGTCGGTAGGGTAATCCATTACTACTCGAAGATAAATGTCGCTGTGATTGAGCTGAAGGCCACGCTCGCCAAAGGAGATACGATCATGGTAAAGGGCAGTACCACCGACTTAAATCAGAAAGTAGAATCCATGCAGATAGAGCATAAGGACGTTGAAGTTGCTGAGGCAGGGCAGTCCATAGGGCTAAAGGTTACGGATCGAGTGAGAGAAGGCGACGTGGTATACAAGACCCCGTGAAGAAGACGCTGAAAACGCGTAACCCTTTTACGGACAGCTTCAATTACACTTGGTCGGAGAAACTGTAAAACCTTTCGACCCTGAATCTTCCCAGCGGATACTCGTAACAGAGGTAAATGTTTCGCCTAGACTAGGGGGCTTGAATCCTCGTAGGAGAAGGATACACCTTAAACCGGCAAGGCTTCCATCTGAGTTTCCCGATACTCATTTCGAGGTGAACCTGCTTCCCTTAACGATGAATCTCAACTCTCTATCTAAATCTCTCTTCACACCGATCCTGTGCGAGGTTCCAACCTCGAGTTCCATACGGTTATCTACCACGAATACCCCGCTTCTATTCGAGGTTAATGGGATGCCGTTAAAACTCTTATCTATATTTAATGCTTTAGTTAATCTCCCAGGTCCACTTGTAAGTAGACGGATATCGCGTACTCCCCTGTTGGCTTTCATTATCTCCAAGCCTCTAAGCGGCTCCAGAGCCCTGATAAGGACGGCCCCTATCTCCCGAGTCTCATGAGCAACTACATTAAACATCCAGTTGTTATGTACGTTATAGATGAAGACCACCCCGGGGATATCCCACATCCACCTATTATAGTATTTCAAGCCGTGGAAGGCCCTTGAAGCCGGATCCTTCAATCCAAAATAAGCCTCAGTCTCAACAATCAACCCTTCAAGGTTCGATCTACCCAGCCTCCTCACAAGCTTCTTACCCAGTAGATCACGCGCAACAGCCTCGGGATCCCTCTCATAAAACCCCTTGGACAGAACCTCCAAATTTCTACTCCACCCTTTTCAGATAACCTCGTACTTTTCTACGTTGAGCCCATTCGTGTCGGGTTGACGGTGTATTTCTCTATGAAGTGGTGTGGATTGTAATCCATTTTAGCTCTTCTAAGTCCGGGTATTCCGAGATCTTGTTCCCTGTTAACCCATCTGAACTCTTTGAGCCTATTCGTACAGAACCAGTTGTTCAGTAGCTGGTATAAGCCTCTCACCGTTGGATCCGCCTTCTCAAAGTGTACCACGGCCGTCTCTACGTTGAGCCGTTCTCCTATCGTAAAAGCTTCAAGCGACCCGTCCACGTATATTGCAGCGCCGAATACTGGAAGCTCGTCGTAGTGTTTTAAAGTCTCTTTTATGGTTTCAACTTCCGCCTCTAGCTCTATATCTTCCCAGCATTCACGGTTCCGACACCACCGATCATAGAACTTTCGACATTCAGCGGTTATGGACCCATCTATCTCGACGTATTCACAATTATGCTCGGATAGGCATTTATGGATGTTCTGCCGTTTACCCCTAAACTTGGATCCCTTCAACTCTATAAGATCCGTCACTGAGTATACGTAATCCCAGTTGTCTCTGTCAGGTCTAACCTCAAACCCTAGCTCAGCCAGGGCCTCCGCCTCCTCTTTTAGGACTCCGTAGATGGGTGGAGTCTCCCCAATCTCCCTGAGAAGCTCTATAAGTTCGTTTATACCCTCTTTGACGGGCGGCGACATTAGATGCCTTAACTCGCCATACTCCCTTAGGATGATCGGTGCGCCTCCAATACTTGAGAGGAGACACATCCTACTCCCCCTCCAAGCGTAGAGATTCGTAAATGTATACTCGGATATCTGAGGCTGCATGGTTTGGAGCAGCTCGGCAAAGCCTTCCTTATCCGATAGACGGATCTCCCTAGCCACTGGATATTCGGGCAGATCCTTAAGCGGCATAGCCATCCCCAAAATACTTAATATTCGACTTTTGCGGCGCGCGTTGGATTAGATATATATGGTCTCTATTGTGAGCTCTTCCTCGGATTGGATCTTCGGTAAGTTTCAGTATTGATATCCTCTGACCAAACCTCCACGCCTTTGGGCTTTTCCAGCTTTCTCGGCAAGCTCCTTAATGTCTCCTTCGAGGAGGCTGTGACTTTCACCGTCAACTTCTAACTCAGCCTTTAACCCTTTCTCATTCGCGTAGTCGCTTATAGTTTGCAATGTGGCTTCGGTTAAAGGCGTGACCTCAAGGTAGAAGGTGGTCACCTTACTCGGATCCTTCCTCATGTAATACTTATATCTCACGCCCATCTCGTCGAGATGGGTTCTGAAGCTTCTAAAATCTCCATCCGAACACTCTACGGCCACGCTCATATCGAAACATATAGAGAACTATCGTTGATAAAGTTAACCTATTTTTTAACTGGAACACCTGATCTCGTCTAATTTTCAAGTTAGAAATCTCGGTTATCGGATTAGAGAGCGCGCGCTACCAGCCCGCGTTAGATTACACCGTTCAACGTCGGATTTGAAATGTATAAATAGATCCGTAGACTGCTTCCAGTAACGAGATCAATATGAGCGAAGGCGGCGAGGGAGTAGAGTACATCTGTAAGGGAGGGGAAGGGAGTGAAGCCGACATATTCGTTGAACTACGATCCGTGTTTCCCGGCATCGGAGGCACAGTGAGAACCTTCCAAGCCATCGCGGTCGCTTATAGGAAGGAGTATTCGGTGTTGCCAGGTATCGGCGATCGAATGTTCCTCAGACAAGCTCTGATAAAGAAGCTTGAGGATTACTTCTTCAGAAAGGGTAGATACAGGTATGCCCATATAACACGGCCACTCGGCTCCTTGAAGGAGGGATATGTCTATGAGTGGGCCTTCGGCACCGATGTCTTCCCATGGTATTACACCGATAAGGGTGGGAATTTGATCGAGGTTACTCTCGAAGACTGGAAGGAGTTCATAAGTGCGTTCAATGAAGCTGGCATCGATCTCCACCAGGATTGCACAGATCCGGAGAATGGAAACGTTTCTCAGAACATCATCCACCAATTTCCTAGGGGAGCTAATGCCCTCAACCCCCGGTTAAACCGATTATGGAAACGGATCGACTTTGGTCAGAGAAGTATACGGATAAACTTTAGTAAGCTTATGGACTACCTCGTCGAAAACGAGCAGGATATACGGAGTCATCTGGCGATAGGACGGTATGATTTATTGGTCTTGATATGTAGGTATCTAACCGAAGGATCGAAGATGGACCCCCTCGACTTGGGAAAATTGGAGATCCTTGTGAGGGAGTATCGATACTCCACACTATCACACCTTAATACGAGGGGTGTCGACGGGGCGGTTGAGATAAAGATCGAATAACGCCTCACCTCTAACTCGTCTTAACAGCGTTTTCCATCGGTGTAACTCTCGAAGTAACTCATGCCTATTCGATGTATGCGGTAATCATTCTCGATCGTGGTGTATGTATGAAAACGCAGTGAATCATTGATTTAAATGTATGTAAGACGTCTCTAACGTAACGAAGTATGTCGTTTGGCGGTGTTAGACGGTTGATACGTATAGTAGGTATAGTGGGAAGCCCTAGAGTGGAGGGAAACACCGAACTCCTTGTCGATGAAGCGTTGAAAGCAGCTGGAGAAGAGGGTGTTGAGACGGAGTTATTGAGACTAGCCGGTAAAGAGGTGAAACCGTGCGATGCCTGCCTATCGTGTAGAAAGACGGGCGAGTGTAGAATAAGGGATGACTTCAAATACTTCTTCGATAAGATGGCGGAGGCTGACGGCATCATTTTAGCTACTCCCGTTTACTTCGGCTCCGCGACGGCAGAGATAAAGGCGTTAATCGATAGGGCGGGCTATGTATCCAGCGCACGAGGAAGACTTGGAAAGGGTAGAGTGTTTGAGAATAAAGCCGGCGGAGGGATCGTGGTCGCGAGGAGGGCTGGACACAACTTCACGTTTGCTCAGCTCCTCTTCTTCTTCCTTCAACAGGGGATGATCGTCCCCGGTTCCACTTACTGGAACATAGCGTTCGGCAGGGAAAAAGGCGAAGCCTCCAAAGACGAGGAAGGCTTGGAAACCGCAAGAAACTTCGGGAAGAAGATGGCTTGGCTCCTCAAAAGGATAGTGTAACAATAGCTTAATCCTTGAATTATAGCTTCTCAAGACGTAAAGATGAAATTTCAGAATATGCGCGCTAAAAAAGAGTTAAGGCCGTATTCAAGTCAGAATAGAGTTAATTAGAACGAGTGTGATGTGCCCTGTCCTTTTTAGCGAAGAGGAAAGTCGACGGTTTCCCGTCGCCTAGAGAAGTCATCTTTGCGGCCACACTATTTTTTCTTATCCTATCGACTATGCGATTTATTATCCCTGTCAACGGTCAATCGATCGATCCATCAGTGACCATCGAAGTTACACAAACCCAAGATATACCCTTCAACGGCATGTTCCTCCGATATAAGCTCGAGTCGACGGCCCTCGGTTCGTTCATCGATGAAATAGAGATTTTAAATGGAACCTTACAGGCCGAGTTCGGGCGGGACGTCCAAGACAAAACTCGAGTCAAAAAAACCTTGAATTTAAACATTTACGGCATGCCCATACCCTTCGATACGAGCGAGGAGTATGAAATCACGGCGTCCGGCGACACTGGCTACTACCTCGGCGATTGGAGCAGAACTGTTAACCCCAGCACCGTAAGGAGTCAAATCACGATTCGTTCGGATCCCCTCCAGAACACCCCTGCCCAAAGCATTGTGGGCTATATGTCCGGAACCTACAATTATGAGGGAACTTCGTACGTTACGGTTCCAGGAGGCTCGTTTAACTGCTACAGGTATCGCCAGGACATCAGTGTAGCTTTCTCAATGTCAGACGTGCCCGTATCGATGACTGGAGACGCGTACGCCTACTATCAATTGGGGACTGGTGTGCTGATCCTCTTCGAGATAAAGGCCCAAGGGACGGCTCAGGTGACCATCGGAGAGACGGGGATGACGCCGGAGCAGATCGTCAGCCTAACAGCCGGATACACTATGGAACTCGAAGACTCAAACATCGATCTCCAACAGCAAACAACGGGAGAGGTACCAGGCTTTCAGATAGAATCCATAATTATAGGCCTTACGGCGTGCAGCGTTGCTTTGACGGCGGGAAAGAGAAGAGCTCTAAACCCTAAACCGGCCGAGAAATAAGCCTATTCCGGTGCACTCACCCTATATGGCATGTATATTTGAGGATTTGGAAGGATTCGGATCGATCTAATCGCGTTTATGAGTAACATTTTTATAAGGGATAGATGTTGACTCAGCGAACTGCAAGATTAGCGTAGTATACTATCGATATGAGGGGAGTCATAGCAAATTGGACATGTATCTTGAGGATAGGCTCGAGGACGAGGATCAGGACGAACCTGACCAGAAGATAGGAATATGCGAGGAATGCGGGAACGTAGGCGTTATGAGGTCTGTTGAGGACAGAGTCCTGTGCGAAGCTTGCGCTGATCTGATAGAAGATTTACCCGAAGAAGAAAGTTCCTAGGGACGTGGCTCTAACCAGCGAGACCCTTGGGCTGCCATAGCGTACACTCCATTTTGAAGACTAGAAAAGGCGTGTAGCGCGCGCCAGGAGCCGGTTTATACAGGCGTTAGAGACATGGAGCCCCGTCTATCCTGACGTGTGGCCCGCCTTCCGAAATGAAGAACCCCTTCTCCGTGTTGGGTCTCAGGTATACCTCCCTCCCAACCGCATCTATCCTCTGAATTAAATCTACAATGTTTCCGATGATCTTATGTTTGATGGGGTCTCCGATCCGGCCTCGCTCGATGAGGTAGGAGATCTCAGGGGTAATCTCGAATCTGCCGTCCGAGGTGTCGCAATCCGCCCTCACCACTCCCCTGGCGTAAATACCCCTCCGAGTATCCTCAGACATCTCGTCCATCCTCCAATCCGAGGGCTTGAAGAATATGTTGCTCATCATGGGCCTCGGAATATGGATGACGCCGTGGGCGTTTCCAGGCTCTCCGTCTACAACCGAGGTGAGGCGGGTGTGGAGGAGACTCACAACACCATCCTTTAACAGAGTCTTCCTATGTGCCTTCACGCCCTCATCGTCCCAAGTGAAGGAGCCGTATCCTTTCTGTAGGGTCGGATCATCCAACATCTCCAACCCACCGTTAACCTTTAAGTCTTGAAAGAGGCGTTTCTGGTGCACATCCGCCTCGAGCATGTGAGCCAGCTCATGGGCCAGGGCTCCAGTAGCCTCGCCGTCGAGTATAACCTTGCATCTGCTCCCCTTCATGGAGGCCGGGATGTAACTCGCCTTCACGCCGTCTCTAGCCCTGGCTGTCAAATCCTCTACGATCCGGCGCCACTCTTGCCCCTCAATTACCTCTAACCCCCCCCCTGCCTCCCAGTATCCTACTTGCAAACCCCTGCCGTACCCTCTTAGCCATCAAGTAGAGGACTAGATCGATCGTAGGGGTGCTTTCGCCGACATCCACGCCATCCGAGGTGTTTAAGGTGGAAATCGTATTGTAAAAGGATAGCACGAGTTCGGATCGTGAATACGCCTCGCCTAGAGTTGACAGCAGCTGGTCTCTTATACTTCCGATGAGCTCAAGGGCCCTTGAGACGTCAAACTCTCTTTCCACTTTATGCTCCGTCCTCCCCCCCTCCGCCTCTACAGGCTTTAACTCGACCCTCCTTTTGACGGCTTTAGCCTGCCTCAAAGCCAGTTTAGAGATCCTCACCAAGGAATCTTCGTCGAGCCTGTCGGAGCTTGCTATCCCATAGCCGCCTGAGACCGCTCTACAAACCACCCTCTCGGAGAGACGCTCGAAGACATCCGAGGACTCGGTTCTAGACGCAACCTCCATCCCACTCTGTTCTATATACCTGACGTCGGCATACTCCGCATCCGACAGCGACCTCAAAACCCATTGTAAATCCTTCATCACGGAAACCATGTAAGGAGAAATACATAGTCGGAGAAAATCTTGACGGTGAAAGAAGGTATTTTGCTTGTATGAGTGGTGTTCGCTTCGCTATCTTTATGGCAGAAGGATCAGGTTGGCGAGATACCTTCAACGCTATAGGACTCTTGTAGACAGCGCCCGCTACTAGTAGCCCCACAACGCCGCTTTTTCAGCGTAATCTTCAGGGTCAGTCTCTTGAACGGTTGCATTGTCAATGTCCAGGATGTAGACGGCGTGAAGACGGGCGTTCCTTATCTCCTCGTGGCTCACGGGTGGGTTGCTGTAGTATAGGTCGCAGAGACCCTTGATCTCCTCCACTTCATCCTTATCCCTATACCTTGGAGGCTTAACCAGTGCCTGTGGAATCTGGATTATATAATGTGGTGGAACACCTAGACAGAACTTGTTAGCGTAGTCGCTGTACCGGGTTATTTTACTGGCTATCCTAGCCCTGCAATAGGTCAAGGGGTCTAGGGCGTGCTCGGGTGGAATGAAGCCCGTTTCCACCTCCACTATGAGGGTTCCTAACCCCTTCACTCCGTATAGGTCGCAGGACAGCCCGTCCAGAAAGCGTTCAACCTCCACATCGTAACCTCCGATGATGAGATGCCTTGCACACGTGAGCTCCATCACCGAGTGGCTTATCTTCACCAAATTGTCCTCGTGAAGATTGACCAGCCTATCCTTTAGAACGTTGAGCCTCTCCATAGTCCTCTCATCGGATTTTTCGCCCAGCCTCCCCATCAGAACGCTCAGATCCCTCTCAAACTCGTCCACTATGATATCCTTCCCCTGTATCCTCTCAGATATTTTCAATATAACTTTTTAAAATTCCTTAAGACTTTCTGTAAAGTCTTCGGTTGATTAAATAAGCTGTAAACTTTCGGTTGATGAAAATAAAGAAAGATATTTTTAAGACTTCTTTTTCTTCTCTGGTTTTTCATGAAAACATTTATTAAGACGTATCACATTAATTATTTATGCCCGAGTGAGGGAGCACGCTGCAAACGTATTGCATTGAGGCAACGAGTAAACCAGCCAAAACGGCGGAAGACTGGTGAACGATAAAAACGTTGCTCCGATGGGCTGGACAGGCGTTTAAGGCTTAGACCGAGCTCGAGCAACGACTTTCTATATTCTAAACTTTTACACTACTAGTTCTTCAGGCATGCTCACAATTCTTCTGAAGCTATTTATAGTCTGTCTAGAAGCGCGCCTTTGTGCAAGATTACTTTCTCAAGTCTTTATATGAAAATGAAATCTAAAATTTATCTATCCTTATGTCATATATTGGGTTAGGTGTAAATCATTATGGAAGAGTTGAAACCCCCTGAGAGGATTTTACTCGGTCCAGGCCCGAGTAACATCCACCCTAAAGTCCTTAGCGCCATGGCTACGACGCTCGTCGGATATATGGATCCGTATCAATTTCAGGTAATGGATGAGACTGTCGATCTTTTGAGGGAGGTCTTCAGAACTAAAAATTCGATGACCTTCCCCGTTTCTGGGACAGGGACAGCCGGAATGGAGGCGTCCATATGCAACATCGTGGAGAAAGGGGACGAGGTGGTTGTTGGCGTTAATGGGTTCTTCGGGCAGAGGCTGAGTGAACTTGTGCAGAGATGTGGTGGCAAGAGTATTGAGGTCAAAGAGAACTGGGGAGATGTCGTGAAGAGCGAGGAAGTGGATAAAGCTCTCTCCAACTCGGAGGCTAAAGCCGTCGCCGTCGTTCAGGCTGAGACTTCCACAGGCATATATCAGCCGATAATGGAGATCTCTAAGGCGGCCCATGATCACGACGCTTTACTGATAGTCGACGCGGTCACCTCCCTTGGCGGATGCGAGTTGAAAATCGATGACCTCGGGGTGGACGTATGCTACAGCGGGTCTCAGAAATGCTTGAACGCGCCGCCAGGCCTGGCACCCATCACATTCAACGAGAGAGCAATGGAGACCATTAGAAATAGGAGGACCAGGGTGCAAAGCTTCTATCTGGACATGACGCTCCTGGAAAAGTACTGGATGAAGGGGAAGAGATCCTACCATCACACTCCTCCCAGCTCACTCATTTTCGGGTTGAGAGAGGCGCTGAGGCTGGTTGTGGAGGAGGGACTGGAGAATAGGTGGGAGAGGCATAAAAGGAGTAGTCAGGCGCTGATCGAGGCGGTTGAGGCTATGGGGTTGGAGATGCTGGTTTCGAACCGTGAGTATAGGCTTCCCTCCCTAAACAGCGTGAGATGCCCATCCGATATTTCGGACATGGAAGTTAGGAACGGCTTACTGGACGATTATCACATCGAGGTGGGTGGAGGACTAGGGGAACTGGCCGGTAAAATCTGGAGGATCGGATTGATGGGATTGAACTCAAGCAGGAACAATATCATACTGCTTATCGGCGCCCTCGAGGAAATATTGAAGCGTAAAGGATTCCCGGTAAAATCTGGAGCAGGTATAGCAGCTGCGCTGGACCGTCTCAGATGAGAAGAGCCCTGCGTGCCGATCGAATTTAATGAGCACATGGCGGTCGGCCTTTGACGTTGCACAGCTGTTTTACATAGGATCCTTCAACCTGGTTTAAGCTTCGACTTCAAACCCGTTCCAGTAAGGATTATCACGGCCCCATCGTCCTTTGGCGCTTCTCCATTCCTGAGCTGCTTCTTGTGGGCGGCGTATGCGACGGCCGAGCTCGGTTCAACGTAGAAACCTCTTTCTGCCAACTCTTTAAAAGCGCGTAGTATCTCGTCTTCTCCGACTATAGCCGAGTCTCCATCCGCCTCATTCAAACGTTTAACCATGAGGTCCAGCAGCGGGGGATTCACGCTGACCAAGGCATCGGCTGCAGAGGCAACCTTCGCCGGCGGGGTGTAACTCAAGTTTTTAATGCGATGGTGGAGCGGTGAAACTTGCCGAGTTTGGCAAGCCACTATCTTCGGCATCGCCCCTATCACGTTAGACTTAACCAAGTGCTTAAACCCATCTAGTACACCAAGGATGAGAGTTCCGGCTGAAACGGGGAGGTATATGCGTTCTGGAATACGCCAGCCGAACTGCTCGGCTATCTCGTAGGCGAGGCTTCTAACGCCGTCCCTAAACAAGGGGTGGAGGATGTGCCCGACGTAAAATTTTCCCTTCTCATCTTTCTGCGCTTCCTCCGCGACTTTGCCTCTATCACCTGAGATCCTGACAACTTCTGCACCGTGAAACCGGATTTGATCAAACTTCGCCCCGGAAACGTCTTCTGGAACGTAGATCCTCGCCTTCAACCCCGCACGGGCTGCGTAGGCGGCCATGGACGCCCCCGCGTTACCAGAGGAGTCTTCGGAAATGTAACCCCCGGCCTTTCCCACCCTTCTACGAAGGGCTGAGATTAACGTAGTCGAGCCCCTGTCCTTGAAGGATCCCGTCGGATTCAAGCTTTCAAGTTTGAAGTAGACGCCTTTTGAATACCTGACCAAGGGCGTCCAGCCCTCACCCAGAGTAATAACTTCCCCATCTTCCACGTAAG
This sequence comes from uncultured Candidatus Bathyarchaeia archaeon, assembly GCA_964346575.1. Lineage (GTDB taxonomy): Archaea > Thermoproteota > Bathyarchaeia > 40CM-2-53-6 > DTGE01 > CAYFVN01. The sequence goes on along the minus strand of CAYFVN010000180.1, from coordinate 317 downwards.
GGAAGAAACTTCCGTAACGCCAAGCAGCGTAGTTCTTCACTCCTATCCGATCAACTTCAAAATCGAGCCTTAGAGTAACATCCAGAGGCTGACCACACGAACACTTATAATCCAGTAGGCTCCGAGCGTGCCTACCACATTTTGAACATCCGACCGAGTATTCCATACCGACGCAACCTAAGAATACATCTAATCTCGTCGTCTAAAACTTTTTGATGGTCGGGATAGCCACCTTCGAACCTGACGATAATGATAAAAATTAAGAGAAAAGAAAGGAATTTTGGAATCTTTATTGCTTCGCTGAAATTAATCGCAAG
>CAYFVN010000179.1:0-11085 GCA_964346575.1 uncultured Candidatus Bathyarchaeia archaeon | reverse complement strand
GCCAGAAGGACTTCAAACCGTCCAAAACGATCGGATAGAAATCCGCTTGTTAGCATGCCGAGTGGTCCTAGAAAGTTGGCCGCACCGACGAGGGTAGCTGCCCAGGAGGCATCGACCTTGTAGATTTGCGTCAAGTATAGTGGCATCATAAAAAAGAGTCCTCGACTCACAGTCATGATACTCAAAGTGGCGATGATGAGGAGAATATACGCGATGATCGGAAAACCCTTTTCCATTTTCTTAGGTTTTGAAGCAGTCAACCGTCGAGCCTCTTTCGCAAAGATGGTGAATACAAGTAGTGTCAAGGCAAAGATAATTAGCCAATATCTGAGTACGCCTCTCCATCCCAACTGTACTAGAGTAGCCCCCACAAATAGTAGTCCCATCGCCATTCCAATCTGCGACGCCGTGTCATGGAATCCCAAGACGATACCTCTCCTTCCAGGTGGGAACCGTTCTATTATAAGGGAAAACGCCTGAGGCAAGTAGGATCCCAAACCCCAACCAGACAATACAACCAAGATCAGCATAATCGCATAAGAGGGTGAAATGGATATGAAGAGCACGCTTACAATGGTCAGAAGTGATCCAATGCAAATCATCCTCTTTCGTCCGACTCTGATGGCGATACGAGCAGAAGGATACGGCGCCAACGAATATCCCAAGAATAGCGCCCCTAGTACGGTGCCTGAAAGGCCGTAGGAGAGTTGGAAGGAAGATTGGATGGCCGGTAATAAACCAGACAGCATAGAACGATAGGAGAAGTTCCAGAACCATAGCCCCCAGCACATTCCAAGTAAAGCATACGACTCGCGATTCATTGAGCTCATTAAAAAATCACTAACGTTTTCCATCCGGTTGACAAGCTAACGTTAATATACTCTAATTAAACTTTCTGATTTTTATGTGAGGCTTCCATTTAAGTCGATTAAAGCGGACGATGATTGTTACGACCATTCTTAACGCATTGTATACGTTAAGATAATGTATTATCTGCCTACCATACACCGGGAAGAAGCCGGTAAGGTGTTTTCTTAGTATATTCGATGTATCCTGGGAGTTCTCTCTGTAACATTTTGTCCTCAAGGTAGGTGCGTATAATGACGAGGATTGACAAGAGTGTGGCTGGGATGAAGGCGTAGAGTGATCCTAGGGCGATGGGTGTACAGAAGAATATGATGATGACTCCTACATACATCGGATGGCGTACGTACTTGTAGGGCCCGGTAGTTATAACACTGTGCCCTCTGTCTCTCTGGATTTCTACTGTTCTTGAGAGGTATGTATTCTCCTTCATTACTGAAAAAATTAGGCAAAACGAGTAGATCAATCCTGTATAACCGAGTACTTTGAGGAAGAATGGTATTTGCGACCAACGGTAACGGACCGCGTCGAAGCCTGTAATTGAAAACATGGCTATGAAAAGAATCGTGGCCACCAGAATAATTATTTTATCCCAGCCCTTGGCGGACTTTTTAAGGAATGTCGACCTTTCTTTTAGTAGTTCGGGGTTATTTTTCCTCAGCCATAATAGGAGTGCCATTGCGTAGGAGAAGTAGATTATTAGATAGAACCAGGCATCAGGCCAGTTTAATGTGTCTGCTGGTACGAAAAGTAAAGCTCCGATGATCAATAAGAAAAGGATGAATCTGACTATTATTTTCATATTAGATATCTTTTGCGACATTTTTATTAATATTCCTTATTCGCATATTTACTATTATCAGAAGAATATTTCTATTTTTTACGTCATTAATGCGCGTGCGCTAAAACTTGGATTGAAAAATGTAATTTGCGTGCGCAAGTATTAAAGTATGGGTTAGTTTTTTAAAATTGTGTATTAAATATAATCCAGTTGTACTCATCCAGCAATTTGGGTAGCGTAGTTGCCCTGCTTTTACACTCAACCACTAGACTCTGAAAAGCTGTGTTCATCTGCAAGTTTCGAATACTCGAATATTCATGTATCACTTCATCAGCAAATCGTTTCATTTTCAGCATGAAGTTCATATATCCTAAACCATTGTCTGAACAGTCGTAGCCTAGTCTTATGTTTTTATCTAACATTAAGAAGAAACTCGGATTCACCATGTGTAGTATCTTAGATGTTGCCGTAGACCCAATGGTTCTCTTCCCAGCTTGAACAGATGAAATTCGTCTAAATACCTCCTGAATATTTGAAGAATCGTTTTGTAGCGAATCTAATCTTACTTCTTCTAAGCGATGATTCTTGAACTTTGAAAGTAGTTCTGAGGACTCTCTAAGTGTTATTGTGACATTTGACTTAGAAACATAGCTAACGCGACATTTCCACCGGTTTAAGAATTTCAATATGAAAGATTCGGTTTTTATTTCATCAATTTCTTCCAAATTATCCCAAACATCACGGCGTTTCACGGCTTGCTGGTACAAATTGTCTGGCGCGTATCCTGGCGTTTGATAGGCTTGAACCTTTTCAATGAATTCTTTCAAATTAAAAGTTGACATCTGTCCATCTCGTATATTGGAGCTAAACGTCTTAAGTTTATACGTATAAAATATCATACTCAAGCATGATCTTGTAAAACATTAAAAAGGTGCCGTTGCCAGCTAACTGGTTTGAATTTTTAAAGATAAATAGTTTTTATGGGAGTTGTGCTGCTGATTGAGAGGATGGTTAAAGATTTCATCGTTTGCCGCTATTACTTTGTTGGTGATCGCGTTGATCTCTTACTTTTTCGTTGAAGTTGAGGTTTTGGATGAGATGCCCTCAATTGAAAGAGAACCCGGTATGAGAGTGGTCGGGTTGATTTCCGACACCCATATCCCTTCTAGAGCTAATAGGCTGCCTGATGGGATATACAAGATTTTCAAGGATGCCGATTTGATCATCCACGCAGGTGACCTGACTCAAATAGAGGTGGTTAAGGAACTTGAGGAGATAGCTCCGGTCGTAGCGGTTAACGGGAACATGGATCCTGCTGAGGTTAGATCTGAGTTACCTGAGATGGACTCCGTTGAGGTTTATGACTGGAAGATTGGAGTCATACATGATCCAAATGCACTATGGGGTATGGGCGAGATGAGGAGGATAGCGAATGAAAATAAATTCGATGTTCTAGTTTTCGGTCACACCCATAAACAATTTGTGAAATGGGAAGATGAAGTCTTATTCGTAAATCCAGGTAGCCCAACGAATCCTCTACCGCCAATATTCGTAAAACCAACTGTCGGCTTGTTATTGATAACAAGGGAGGGTATTAAACCGCACATCATAAGGGTATAATTTATTGTGACGCAAAAAATATTGGAGGTTTTTACCTTTATGATCCGTTTTATTTTCGTCACTTTCTACATTATGTATAGAGATTCTCGAACTATAATCAAGTAACATGAGTTATTATGTGATGATAATTTGATGAGAAACTTATTTTTGTCTCTTACTTGAATAAATGATCCGTCTACGAGATGAAGTAGATGAAGGCTACTGAGATTTTAAAACCGGTAATTAGTATACTGATCTGTCAATTTATAGGACTTATTGGTTCAATCTTCACACGGTCTTCAATTCCAACTTGGTATGCAACTTTAACAAAACCATCGTTCTCCCCTCCGAACTAGCTATTTGCTCCAGTTTGGACCGCCCTGTACTTGCTTATGGGTGTGTCAGCTTTTCTAGTCTGGCGTGAAGGCTTTTACAAACCTCAGGTCAAAACAGCTCTAACTATATTCACAGTACAACTGATTCTAAACGCAGTTTGGTCTCCCGTGTTTTTCGGTCTCAGATCTCCACTTGCAGGGCTTATCGTAATCGTAATTCTATGGATCGCTATTTTACTGACTACCATAACATTCGTTAAATTATCTGTGGTTGCCGGGCTACTTTTAATCCCTTACATTCTATGGGTAAGCTTTGCAGCCGTTCTAAATTTCTACATATATATTTTAAACTCCTAATCGAAGAATACCCTGTGAATGAGATGTTTTCTCGGATACAACAGGAGATACGTTGCGCTAAAGAATGAATGAACAGGAGGATGTTAGACGAGATAGCTGATCAAATTTATGATTTAACCTGAATTATCATTTATTAGATTATCTTTTTAATAGCTTACTTCTAACTGCTCAGATTATTATCAGCAGGAATCCTGATCCGAGATCGTATCCATCGCCTCTGAGGACTAGTTGTGCGAAATGTGTTGAGTTCGCCTTCTGAGTTTGGATTGGGGCTGATCGTGAGATGGTTATCTCCAACTTTAACTCTCTTCGTTCATTAGGCTGTAGTATGAGGGATTCAGGTTTGAGCTCTGCCTCTACCCCGGACGGCAACCCATCAATCCTCTCCAGAGATAATTGGAGAGTGCTGTTGGCTAGAGAGGATACTGAAACGACGATCGTGGCAGATTCCTCTCTAGATACGACGAACACCGGTGTTCCGAAGGTTTCATGAGTAAGATATGTTCTCTCAAACCCGTACGAGGAGTCTAAATTGAACTCGAACATGAAGGAAGGCTGAGCCGATTTATAAACAGATTCGCGCGGAAGAATTTTAGGTTCGTGGATGGGAGTAGACGCTGGTGTTTCGATCAATCGATCGATCGCCGCACCTGGATGTTCAATCTGGCTGGGAAAGAGTACTGTCGGGGTTGCGATGATAGCCAATCCGATGGCTATTGCTGCCAAACTTGAAAGTGCAAGACGTTTTCTCAAACCCATCCTCATTCAACCTTTATTTATTATAAAGTTTAGTTATCTTCTCTAATTTATTACCACTGTTTAGAACAGTCTACCCCCGTTTCAGGACGGAGCTTGCCTATAAACTCGGACCGTCTCGTACCACAGAACTAGGCAGGATAAGAAACCGAAAATCAGAGCTACGAAATTATGGAGAGAGAAGGTTTGAGGGTAAGATCCTAAATAAGCGATAAGCATGGTTGTAAAGAGTACCGCATAGAAGAGATATCTAGGAAGCATCAACCTCCCAATTCCGATAAACTGTTTTAGGACGCCCACCTTAACCCTTTGAACTAGAAAATAGTCTCCCGTAATCTCCTTTTCCAGTAGGCCCAGCCTACGAAGCTTCTCGAGATGATGGAAGGCTACGCTTGGACTGCTTAAGCCCATCGCACGTTGAAGCTCGCGGACACCTATATGCCTGCTCCCATAACGGAGGAAATGCCAGTAAACACGCAACGATCTACCCTTCAACTCGGACTCAATGTGTTTCTCGTCCGGAACGGCCATCGCGCCACGCCTCCAAACTAGAATCGATCTCATCTATCCTATATTTATATTGGCTAAACCTGTGATAAAACCGTTCTGTTTTCTGAACGAAGCGTTCTAAACTCTAGTAATTTATAGTTGATCAACATCAGAAATGGGGCGATGAGAGATGTCGAGAAGAAAAGTAGTAGCGGTTTCGGCCGCCGTCATAGTTCTACTGATCGCAGCATTCTTCGTCGGCGGGCTATACTCCACCTATGGTGTGGTAACGAGATACGGTGGGTTCACGGATTCACGCCCATCCATAGCACCAAGACCCACGGAATTGGAGGGCGCGGCGCCCATACCTACACCAGCTCAAAAAGACCTTCGATGGGAGCAGCCTATAAGTCAGGTGCGGATGGTCATCTACAACGCTTACATCTCGCTTGAAACAGGTGATATTGAGGGAAGTCTAGCCAAGATCAGAAGTCTGGCTGAGAGGTATGGCGGCTATGTTGCAGGGTCATCCCACTCTACGTATAGGGCACAGGCTGTGGCTGAGATCACGATCCGAATCCCACAGGACGAGTTTCACAATGTCGTTCAAGTGGTTGAAACGTACGGCAAGGTTCTGGATGAGCGAACCACGAGTGATGACGTGACCGAGCAGTACATTGACTTGAAAGCGAGGTTGGAGAACCTGCAAAGGCAGGAGAAGAGACTCCAGGAGATACTTGATATGGCAAGGACCGTGGAAGATGTTTTGAAGGTTGAGAGGGAGCTTGGGCGTATAAGAGGAGAGATAGAAAGCATCCAGGGGCGGATAAACTATCTAGAGAGGAGTGTATCCATGTCCGTCATAACGGTACACCTAGAAGAGCCTTTGCCTCCGATCACTCCTCCAGGCTTCGATTGGGGCGAGACGTTAGAAACGGCCCTTGGAGGATTCTTTGCGGTGGTTCGTGGACTGACAATTATGATATTGTCGCTTCTTCCTTTCGCCGTAATTGGTTCCCCTTTGTATTACGTGTATAGAAGGAGAAAACAGAGGGAGAAGTAGAAGTAATTTTGATCCATACAAGCGCGCGTCGAACATAAATCCGGTAAGTATTTTCGTTTCTTTTGATAACTGAATTCGAATCTCCGAGAGGACGTATAAATTTAAAATAAAGTCTTTTTTATCTGATTGGCAGGCTAGAGGGGTTTAAAATTTAGTTTATCAATCAATTTTTTAAGTTAAATATGTGAGCTATATTGGGGTCCCTGTTTTCTTGCACCATTTAAGGTATAGTTCTTGGAGCTTCTGAGTTATAGGCCCTGGAGTCTTATCTCCGATCTTTCTTTCGGAAATTTCTCTCACGGGCGTAACGTCATAACGGGTTGATGTCAAGAACACTTCATCTGCGTTATATAAGTCGTATAGTGTCATACTTCTTTCCTGTGTTTCAATACCTTTACTTTTTGCTAGGTCTATTATCGTGTTTCTCGTAATGCCTTCTAAAATATTCTCGACCGATGGAGTGATGAGTTTACCGTCCTTTACGGCAAAGATGTTTGCTGCGGTTGTTTCGCAGACGTAGTTATTAATGTCAAGCATTATAGATTCGTCACATCCGGCCTCGATAGCCTCGATCCTTGCCAAAACATTATTTATATAACTTGATGATTTAATTCTAGAATCTTTGCAGACAGATGGAGTTCTTCTTGTCGAAGCGACCATTAGTTTCATACCCTCTTTAGAGGGATGATAAGTAGTTACGGCTGGAGGCGGTTTTTGAGCATATGCGTGCATAACGATCGTGGGCTTCATGGGTATTCGGGGATCAAGGAGGGGTATCCCATCTCCACGGCTAACCGTGATCCTCGTATTCCCATCTTGAACATTACTTCTCTTTACAGTTTTGATAAAAGCGCTCTTAAGCTCCTTCTTGGAGAGACCGATATCCAACTTTACTGCTTTCGCCGATCGGTAGAGTCTATCGATGTGATCATCTAAGCTTACTAGTAGACCTTCTTTAATTATCACGTTTTCGAAGATCGCGTCACCGTACAAAAAGCCATGATCAAGATACGATATCTTAGCTTCTTCTTCCGAGAAATATTCTCCATTTATATATACGCATTTATTATTTGACATGTATATCCCTACTAAACAATTTATAATTATTAAGAAATATATCTTTTTCAGATTCAAATATGAACAGACATAAAGTAGTATGGGCTTGGTGGTTCCTTGAGTCTAAAACTCCCTCCCTAAAATATGTTTTAAATCGATTGTCACAACTATTACCTCCCGAACATTTTGAAAATGTATGGCCTAAGACTGACGATGATCAAGAGTTAAGTGATTTAGTAGCCGAGGCAGAATTTTTAGTTGTAAGGAGGCTATTTCCCATTCACCGGAAAATTTCAAAGAATATAATAGATGTGGGAGAAAACTTGAGGCTTATCCAAAGATTAGGTGCACAGTGTATAGACACTAACATCGATCTTGAAGCTGCTCGAAAAGCAGGTGTTCCAGTGGCTATAGTGCCTTGTGGAATCGACCTAATGGTTGCAGAGCAAGTAATAATGTTTATTTTGGCTCTTTCCCATAAGCTCCTTCAAAGTCATCGATCAGTTATTACAGGTGCGTATGAAGAATTTGGGTTCGAACCGAAAACAACTACCGAAACGGATGTAGCAGAAAACTGGGGGGGAATAAAAGGAATAAGAGGAGTTTTCAACAAGACCTTAGGAATTATTGGGTTAGGGACGATTGGAGTACAGATTGCAAAACTTGCAAGTTCTCTAGGAATGGAGATCTTGTATTATAAAAGACGTAGATTAAGCAAGGATTTAGAACGTGAACTCGGCGTCCAATACGTTACTTTCAGGGACCTTTTTAGAGAATCAGACTTTGTTTCAGTAAACACTCCACATACCGATGAAACTCATAGGATGATTGGAAAAAACGAATTTCATCTTATGAAACGAACCGCCTATTTCATAAATACGTCCAGGGGAGGAGTCGTAGACGAAAAAGCACTATACGAAGCTTTAAAGAATGACATCATAGCAGGAGCTGGTCTAGACGTTTTTGAGATAGAGCCCCTACCGAAAAATAGTCCTCTTCTCAGTTTGGACAACGTCATTTTAACCCCACACAATGCGGATAGTGCGATAGGACGCTGCGCTGTAGAACGAGATTTCTTGCATGGTTTTGAAACGATATGCCAAAATATCATCAGGGTCACCAAAGGAGAGACCCCTCTGCATTTGATAAATTTAGATAAACCTTTAATGTAGATAGTATCATAATAGGGGAGTAGAAGATATAGATCAAAAGCTATTGAATATAGTTTAAATCTTAGTATGGTCTCCTTTACAGATTGAATTTTACTACAATATAACGCGCGCTACAATATTTTAATTCCGTTATCTGTGATCTGAAAATCATGCCAAGAAGCATCATGCCTTCCCAGCGTCAAGGAGTATACCCGTATTTGCCTCTTCGGTTTCCCTTCGTCTTCCGTGATACGCATCTCGATAACACCATCAAAAATGAAACGGAGAAAATTATGAAATGCCTCGCCTAGTATCCCGGCGTCTAACGCAAATATTCCCATGGCTTTAGCTGCCTTTAGCCTACCCGTAATGGTTTGCATGAACTGCTGACCTAACTCGTTGCCTGCATTTAAGATGAGAGACGTTATGGAATCCATCACAAATCTCAGTCTCGAAATACCTTCCCGAGCCCTTTCAATGTTAATGGAGATGTCGGTTAAATTCTCAGGCTGATCGATATAATACTTCGATTCCGAAGGCGTGTTACTCCTATAAGAGAAGACGTCAATTACCCTCAATTCACCCCTATCCATGAAATTCGAGACATCCCATCCAAACTTTTTAATCGAATCGACCATCATGCCGGGGGATTCCTCAGTGGCCATATAAACTACCGTATCTCCATGCCTTAAACAATTGAACATCCACTCTTTACAGAAGATCGTTTTACCGGTTCCTGGAGGCCCAGTTAAAAGGAACAACCCATGCTCTATCTTATCATAAATGAGACGGCTTGAGCCAGGGAATAGCTCGGGCATTCGGACTATCTGTAGTGTGTTCATTTCAAAGGTTCCCCTCCTTCCTAAATTGGCTGGGCTTTCTCTAGAAATTTCATGATCTTGTTTAGCGAGTCGCCTTTGGTCTGGTTGAAAATTTTTCCTCCCAATGTATCTATCGATTCGAAGCATTTTGTTGGGATCAACATGTATATTTTCAGATTCATCTCTTTATTTTCTAGCACCCTTTTTCTTTCCTCTTTTTCTGTATACATGTGCTACAGAAATGCAAATAAAACCTATTTAGAACAATGCATGTCATAACAAGAGACCAACCTAAATCCAATTTAATATAAAAAGTGATAAATAGAGTTATAACTTTTTGATTATTCTCCTGATTTGACTTGATTTGGATGAAATAAGCCCATTTTGAGGATTTTTATAGAAGGCTAGTTCTCTAATATTGTACGTTCGCCTACGTATGTGATCCAGACGATTTACGGCATCTCTTTAATCGTAAGAGGTTTAGCAAAAAAGCGCGCTGGAACATTTTGTATACCATGAATGATAAATTTTACGTTAATTTTATATTATCGGATATCTGATGTTCTTATTGGCCTACGTGTGAGTAGAGCTGGATCTGACAAGGCTAAAGATCTTCAGATTTTGTTCCTATTCATGCTAGGCGTAAAATGAAAGATGGAAAGGTTGGATGGTGAAGATAGATGCCTCGTTATGTTGTCCTTTGGAACTGGACGGAGCAGGGAATCCGTAATGTCAAAGATTCTCCTAAGCGTGCCGTGGCGGCCAGAGAAGCTGTCGAAAAAGCAGGGGGAAAATGGATCGACTTTTACCGCACTATGGGGGAGTATGACGGTGTATTAATTATGGAGCTTCCCAGCGATGATGCGGCGATGTCCTTTTTGTTAGCAATTGGAAGTCTAGGCAACGTCCGCACCAAGACCCTTAAAGCCTTCCCAGAGGCTGAAGCAGCCAGGATAATCGAAGCGCTTCCGTAAACACCTCCCTTTTTTCATTTCTTCCAAGCTTAGATTTTACGAGAGTCTACTCTCTAATCTTATGGTAAGATATGGAAAATAAGATATGTTAAAGGTGAATACACTTCTTCTTAGGATTTAAAGTGCAGTGATCATCTTTATTGAAGAGGCATTTGAGACAGGTTTTATAGTTGTTGATCATTCTTGAGGGGATGGATCGTCTCACACCTTTGATATTCTGATCTTCTTTGTTGCAGGTCTCCGACGCTGAGATCGTGCATGATCCTTTCCACGCGTCGTAGTATCGGCACATACACGTCCTCTGATAGTACATAGCTGACACATAAATCGTGAGTCAGGACATCGAATATAAACTGTAGAGCCGTGAAAAAATAGAATGTATTACGCTTAATTATCTAAGTTCTCGTCTGCATTTCACACCCTTAAAATGAGATCCTATTTTTGGTGCTCCACATTATCCTATAGAAGATGATAGTGTCCTTCACATTATTTCCACATGGATAGGTTCCTCAGTAATTGCTCTTTCTCAATTAACCAATAGAAGTTCACAATATATCGAGTCGAACCTAGTTGGCGTGCTTTTAAGCGAACTCTTTAAACTCCAACCGATTCACCGCTATTTTATGAAGCACTAAGGTTGCATCTGACTAGCGCGCGCTATCTCCATAAAAAATTAAGCTTCTTATATTATTTACTGGTATGAAAGGATTGGATCTGTCAGTTTTATTGATCTGAGCATTGCGTTGACTGTATGAGGGCTAGTCTTTTTAAACTTGAAAAGCGCGCTAATCATTTATTATAAAGCGGGGTAGATTTATATGAACAAGTTTTACGCTATT
>CAYFVN010000178.1:0-1798 GCA_964346575.1 uncultured Candidatus Bathyarchaeia archaeon | reverse complement strand
ATTTGAGTTACACCGACCCCCCTGTTCAGGTTTTGAATCCGACGCTTAAAGAGAACTAATATATTAGGTGGACATAGGTTCTTTCAGACTTTTTAGGATTGGGATGCGGGGTGGAGTGGAGGCTTAGAAGAGTTCTCCTAATCTCAACGGTGGTTATATTAGCTTTAACACCACTCGCATCTGGTTTGCGGGAAACTCGGCACTTGAATCCAGCGGATGTTAGAGAGGAGCTTCTGCCAATTAGTTTAATAGCCTTCTACTCAAACGTGGTTGGACTGGCATCCGAGGAGAAATTCGATTCAGCCCTTCAAGAGAACGATAGATACGTTCTCATCCACCTGCCTGAGAACCTGAGGCTTATAGCCTCAAGGTTTAACATCCTCCTAGAGGAAGCTTCCAGCGATTTGAGCATAGTTAAGGCCCGTATTGACGATGCCGAGGCATACTTGGAGGAGGGAAAGTTGGAAGATGCTGAGGGGGATCTAGAGGACGCCCGGACCACCCTCCAAGAGGCTTATGACGCGATAGATGACCTTGAGTCGTCGGCCGAGCAGCTTGCAATATCGTTGAGGACGCCCACCGAGACATTGTCCCTTAGAATCCTAGAATTAAAGAATTTGGCGGATGGATACTCCGAGGAGGTTGAGCATCTATTAGAGCGGGTTAGAGGCGAGAAGTTCTTAACGCCGGTCAAGCTTACCCTAAGAACTGACGTGACTGAAACTCATCTAAGAAACTTCGCCTGGATGAATGGAACGCTGATGGAGGTGGATGGAGAGAAGTCGCCCTCGAGGCTTGTAGAGATATACCTCGACCGCCTAAAGGTTGGAGAAGCCCACACCGATGAGGATGGACTGTATAATATCGAGATCCAGATCCCATACGTATCTGAGCGTCGGGTTCAATTCCACTCCATATTCAAGCCTTCAAAGCTGGACGAGCAGCGTTACCCCACGACCCTATCGCAGCCTGTAACGGTGAATCTCCTATACTGGGAGCCATCCCTCTCGATAGACGATGTTAAGCCAGCCTTCCCTGGGAGGAGATTTACAGTCTCGGGACATATCAATTGGAGTGGGATACCCCTCAACGGCCATCCGATCAGAGTTACAGGATTCGGTAAGAACATCTCGGCCGAGACCGGCTCAGACGGATCTTTTACTGCATCCATGATTGTGCCTGAGGGCTTCCAGGAAGGGTCTTCCCCACTTTTGGTTGAGGCCCTCCCTAGAGGGTTGATGGGTCCCGTATCAGCAACCTTAGACGTAGAGGTTTTAAGGCTGACCGTAGATCTTAAGGTCGAGACCCCTAGAGTTGCTCTGGCGGGTTTAACGTCGACTTTAAGAGGATACGCCGAGGTTAGCGATGTTCCGGCGGAGAACCTGAGGGTTATAGGGAGGATTGGAGGCTCCTCATCCTCGACCCAAGTTGGCATGGACGGCTCTTTCAAGCTGGAGTTGAGGATTCCCCTAACAGCAAATTCTATGAGGCACTCTTATACGGTCTCAGCGGCTCCCGTCCAGCCTTGGATCTCATCCTCATCCTTCGAGGGGGAACTGCTAGTAGTCAACCCTTTAACGCTTGTGATAGCACTCCCCGTAGTGATTGTGGTGTCCTTGAAGCTCAGGCCATCCCGTAGGAGGGCGATTGCTCTGGAGCCGGCTTTAGCAACAGCCCCCGAGACTCCCCCCGCACCCGAAACGGTTGGGGGGTTAGCCTCGTTATACTGGAGGGCTGTGGAGGCTATCTCCATCGAGACCGAAGTGGCAATGAAGCCAAGTCATACCATCAAGGAGTA
>CAYFVN010000177.1:0-1892 GCA_964346575.1 uncultured Candidatus Bathyarchaeia archaeon | reverse complement strand
GGCAACTTCATAGAGAGATACGAACATAAAACGAAGAGAAGGGGCGTGTATATTGACAAAAAATTTCTTGAAGAGGTACTAACAAAATTTTTCCAGAAAGTTGACGAGAGACAGATCGTCCATATGACCATCTTTTTATTGTCCGAACCACATTCTCTACGTTAGCTATATGTAACTCAGTACTATAGCGTTTTTTCCTTTGTAGTTTATATAGACGATCTCAACTAACTTTTACTTGGTGGAATTATTGGCTAATAAGATAAGTCTGATGTTCATAAAAGTCTCCATCATCTTTTTCTTGGTAGGGTGTGTATGGGGTACAATAATGGCTTTTCCGTCGACCCATGAATTCATAGAAGAAGGCCCTGCCAGAATTATCGTTGGGATGCATTCTCATTGGAATCTTCTCGGATGGGTCTCGCTTGCACTCATTGGCGCCATTTATTATCTTGTTCCCGTAATCACAGGCAATGAGCTCTTCAGCGAGAGGTTAGCTAAAATACACTTCTGGATCTTCATTCCACTGATACTCATCACATCAATTCTCGGGGTAGTCGCAGGATATCAAGGGGGCGTATTATATGCCGCTGAAAGATTCGGGGAAATAAGCGCTACCATAGGACCTTACATGATGGTCCTCAACATTTTATATGTTATCGAAGCGACGGTCCCGCAAGGCCTATTCGCTTACAATATATATAGAACCATAACGGGAAAGTGATCAGGGTTACACGTTCAAAACAATGCTGGTAAAAAAGGTGAAAGGCTTAGCGCGCGCGTAATAGAGAGGTCGACCGAAGTAGGATCGCGTATCGATAAGCATTCGTGTAAAGAAGATTCTCGAGAGCCAAGCAGGGTACCACCATCAAATACAACTTGTTCTTAAACCAACCCATTAACTCTTTTTTATCTTATTATGCAGTGATCCCTATGAGAACCGAAGATCTTAAGAAGACTATTCTTAAAACCTATAGAAAGAGGGATTTTTACGGCTACAAAGCTTATAAAAAGCTTAAATCTAAAGGAGTAAAAATCGAGCTCAGCCGCTTATACAGAGTTCTAATTGAAATGGAAAGGGAGGGACTGCTTGAGAACCGTTGGGAGAGGAGTCGACTTGGGCCGAGAAGGAGAGTATACCGGCGAAAAATGAAGGGAAGAACGAAATAAAATTTTTGTCATTTGGGCGAATTAATTTCAGTAGCCTTTCACATTAAAGGTAAGAAAAAAATGCAAATCGTAAGCATATAACTGGATGAAAAAACGCGTTTACCTTACAATTTTAAAATCTAGTGGTGGAAGACGGTGAATTATTATCCGTTACTAACAACAGTCGTTGCATTCATCTTCACTTTACTTTTAGCTCGCCAATTTATCCAGAGACGAAAGATTCATCAAATCCTCTGGACAATCGCTATGCTTTTTTACGCTCTTTCGGCTTTGATGGAGTTTCTGATGAATGATGAATTGATGGGGGCAAATGTCGATGTTTTCAGGGTGTATTATATACTTGCTGCACCTCTGGTAGGGTTACTGGGTGCAGGCGTCGTCTATTTATTAGTGAGGAGACGAGCTGCAAATTATTTCTTAGGATTCGTCATCATCTTATCTGTTGGTTTAGTAATTACGGGGCTTACCGTTCCCATAGATGAGATTGTTATAGAGGAAAGTTTTAGCGGAGAGCTTGCTGAAGGATTCCGTGCAGCAACTCACGCATACCCAATGTCGGTGAGAATTTTCGCTATACTATTGAACATTATAGGCGGAACAGTTCTCCTGGGTGGAGCATTGTACAGTTTTATCCGTGACAGAAGTAGAACCTACAATCTTCTGATCCTCCTAGGCGGCTTATTGCCGATGATTGGCGGTTCGATAATGGGCTATTAGGGGATCCC
>CAYFVN010000176.1:0-3679 GCA_964346575.1 uncultured Candidatus Bathyarchaeia archaeon | reverse complement strand
AGAGGTCCTCTGCGTTTAAAGCAGGCTCTACACCGCCTGTTCGATAGTCTACCCGGCTTGCTATCGTACCTCCAGTGCTTATTATGTCGATCCTAGGTAAGTCATATCTGCGCCTTGGTAATGGAGGCTTTCGGAATTCGGGTCTGCTTCCCCTTTTCTCCAATACCTCTACTCGCGTATCGAATTTTACATTCACACCGATATTGTAGCCACTTCTCAGCTTTATTACTATATAATCCTCTCCGCCGTACTCGGTTCTAGGCATGAGAACCCCCTTGAAGGAGTAATCCTTCTCCTTCACCTCTATTAAGTCGCCTACCTCAGCGTCTACCCTTCTTAGAAGATTTTCAGCTTTACCAATGTAACCCCATGAATTGCTCAAGGATTTTATCTCCCTTTCCCAATGTTAGATTGTCTATCTTCGTAAGATTTATCTTCGTTTTTATAATATTTACCTATCAAGCTTATCTTATGGGTCGATAGGAGGGTATGATTTGAAGCTGTTTCCCGAACCTGGACAAAAGAACACATCTGAAACTCTAGCTCTAGCAAAATCTAGAGCAAAGGAGCTCGGAATAAAAGAGATCGTTTTATCATCTACCACAGGTGAAACCGCTAAAGAGGCTTTGAATGTCATTGGGGAGGAGAACGGACTCAATCTCATTGTGGTCACTCACCATTGCGGTTTCAAAGAACCATTCAAGTCTGAAATGGATGACAGAACAAAACGTGAGATCGAGGAAGCTGGAGCTAAGTTGCTTCATGCGTCCCACGTCTTAACCGGAATAGAAAGATCGTTCCGTGCGAAGTATGGGGGAGTTTATCCTGCTGAAATTGTAGCCGTCTCTTTACGGATGTTCGGCGAAGGTGTTAAAGTATGCGTAGAGGTCTCCGTTATGGCTGCGGACGCAGGATTATTATCCGGCGACGACGTCATAGCTCTAGGAGGTACAAGTAAAGGTGTCGACACGGCATGCGTAATTAAGCCGGCACATATGAACAACTTATTCGACTTACACGTGAAGGAAATCATATGTAAACCCGAAACTTAACACACGCCTAACATTCACATAAGTTGAAATGAAACGTGTAATATCAGTCAATGATGGAGGTATTAGTTTGGAGAGGAAGGTAAGGGATGAGAAACGGCTTCTCGAAAGGTTGATGACCTGGCTTCCGGGATTCAAGGGTTATAAGGAGAAGGAGATTCGGAGAGAAAGTGACAAGATGCTGAGGAGCCTTCTCCATCAGAAGATGGAAAGTATTCGAACTCGTCTTTTAGAAGTGTATAGGAGAATGGTTGATGAAGGCATAACCGAGATGTGGGAAGGCATCGATGGAATCTTAGCTAATGTTGACAGGCTGATTGAAAGGATAAATCACGCCTCATACGGATACACAGGTTTCTTCGACTTGGTGAAGGTTGATGAGAGGAAGCTGGATCGGATGATGGAGTTCGATTATAGAATGATGGAGAATGTTGAGAATCTTTCTAAAAGAGTGACAAAGTTGAGTGAATCGTTAAGGGAAGGAGATAAGGAAAAATTGAAGATGGAGATGGTGAACCTCTCCGAGGAGTTACTTAAGCTTGAGCATTCGTTGGATGATAGGAAGAATGTCATCCTTGGAGTTTTGGAGGGTTAGATATGCCTCAAGTTATTGAGTGGAAAGATGCTGGACCAGACGATGTTGTGTGGGTTTATCCGGAGGAGGAAATAACTTGGGGTGCTCAACTCATAGTTAATGAGATGGAGGCCGTTGTATTCTTCAGAGATGGAAAGGCGTACGACGTATTCGGTCCCGGTAGGCACACCCTGACGACTTTGAATCTGCCGCTTCTGACTAGGCTGTTAAGTCGAATCGCAGGTTTTGAAGAGACCCCCTTTAAAGCTCGAATAATCTATATTTCAACCAAGGAGTTCCCTGGAAAGTATGGGGCTAGAGCTCAGACTACAGACCTAGCTCCACTCATGGTTCATGGAACGCACTGGTTCAAGATATCGGAACCCACCATTTTCATTACTGAAGTGGTTGGAGGACAAGACGCATACACCACATCGGGAGTGAACGAGTTTCTGAGGGGATTCGTAAACGAGAAGATTATCGACGAGATCTCGAAGTATGGTCTTGAGGAGGTATACACGAAGTTGGATGAAACCTCGAAGGTGGTGAAGATGCACATCCAGGAAGAGTTCGAGAGGGTGGGCGTATCGCTGATCGATCTTAGATTCGAAGGTGTAGACACCACCCCCGATTATAGAGAGAGGCTCTTCTGGCTCAAATCGGGGAAATCCCTGGTTCCCGCAAGTGAAGTTCTGAGGATGGAGACCGTTAAGGTGGCTGCCAAGGAACTTGGAAAATCGCCTGGAGCCGCTCTAGGCGCAGGTATGATGCTGGTTCCACCAATGTTCCAGACGGGCGCGGCACCTACGGCCACCATGGTGATATGCTCCAAATGTTCAGGCACTGTCCTTGCAACCTCAAAGTTCTGCCCCAACTGCGGCGTAGAGCTAAGGAAGAGCCCAGCCACCGACGGAGTAAAGGCCTGCAAGAAATGTAATCAAGTAGTCTCACCCACCTCGAAGTTCTGCTCCAATTGCGGTGAGAAACAGGATTAAACCGGAAACCTACGTGGAAGAGATGGATTTAAAGAGAACGTTAGGCTACTTTGGAGCCATCATACTCCTACTACTCGGAGTCTTATTCTTGATGGCTTCAGCGTATGTGGCCTCGCGTATCTATGTAGGTCTCGGATTAACAGCGATAGCTGTCGCGTTGATCTACTATCTCAGGCGTCCAACCAAGATGGAAATTACGGAGAAACGGGAAGTCAGCCTCTCTGGAAGGGTTAGTCTGGAACAGGTTAAGTGCCCCAACTGTGCAGCCAACTTGGACATTAAAACCCTTGAAATAAGACACGGGGTACCATCGATAGAATGCCCATACTGCGGCAAAGTCTTCGAAGTATCGGAGGAGCCGAAGTGGTGATCGACAATAGAGTAACCTTCATTCTACTCCTGATCTCGTTAACCTTTCCCATCCTTTTTACGACGTCAGCCTCAGCGTCAAATATCGAATATCACCTTGAGAGAGAGTGGGTCAAAATATGGATCAACAGCGATGGAACTATAGACCTACAGTACAGTATAGAGATAGCATGCGACGAAGGCGAGATACGCTACGTAGACATCGACCAACCTACGGGCGACTTCACAATAGGCTACGCTAACGACTACTTGAATAGGAGTTTAATGATTGAGGATGCAAGTGAAGGAGGCGACTACGAGGTTAGAGTGTACCTGTACGAGACGTTGAAAGCTGGAGAGACGATGCTCTTCACGGTCACCACAAATGTAGGCCGCATGATATGGAAGGATGAGCAGAATCCTGGAAACGTAGGCATGCAGTTCATACCCTGTACATGGAATGCGGAATTAAAAGATTTGAGAGTTTTAATCCTTCTACCCCAAGGGGTGGATAGGAGCGAGGTTAGGAATACTCCTGACTGGGACAACGTATACGTGGATCCGGAGGAAGGTCGTTTGTCCATCTATTGGGAGAGGCATAATCTGACTCACAACGAGGCCTTTACGGTAGGTATCTCTTTCCCGGAGAGATATGTTGAAAAGTATGAGACCGAGAAGGGGGGAGCTCTAGGATATATTTCAACGATCCTCAT
>CAYFVN010000175.1:0-2404 GCA_964346575.1 uncultured Candidatus Bathyarchaeia archaeon | reverse complement strand
GATGGTTCTTCCGATTCTGCTGGTAATTGTGGTTATTCAATTGCTTAGGAGGTATAGTCATATCAGTGAAAGATGTAGATATGCACTATCAAGTGGTGCACTATCTTTTTTCGTAATGTTAGCTCCACTCCAAGAAATGGATAGCTCCAGGCAGGATGACCCAACAGGGATGACTATAATCGGATTACTATTCTTAATGTTTTTAATTTGGCTGTTTTTTAACGTAAAGCAGAGAGCTAATAAATACTGTATAGAATGTGGTGCTGAAATCCTCTCAAACATCAAATATTGTCCTTATTGTAAAGCTGAGCAAATAGATATGACTGCTACTCTTCCATAAAAATCGTGTGCTCCCACGATACCGAACGCGCGCGCTAGTTAAAATAGCGTCGTAAGCTTTTTTCATTCTTTATTATTAATTATTTTTTAGCTAGCGCGCGCTAAAGTGTATCTTATTGGCTTGGTCAAAGAGCAGCAGCTACATTATCTTGTGTAATGGCTTTTTTTCTTGTAGGCTTCTTTCCGCAGCGGGTTTTATGACGTCTCATCTTTGAGGCTGAGATGACCTTGTGGCAGACGGGACATACAGGCATACTCATACACGAGACGACTTATGTATACCAATTATTTATATCATTTTGTAGCGCTACGCTACGTGTAGCGCTACGCTACGCGCGCGCGTACTTCTTGGATTGCGCACAACCCAACCCGAATTTACGTGCGCACTAACAATCATTTTATAGTCAGCATCAAGATAATATTTTGTTGATAGTTATGTCGCAGCCTCAGAAGGTGGATAGAAGAGGTTATATGAAGTATGCGGCTGCTGGAGTGATTGTTGTTGCTGTGGCTGCAGCTGGCGGTTATTATCTCATTAAACCGAAACCAACTCCCACCTCCACTATAACGACGACATCGATTCAGACAGCGACGGGGAATGGTGTGACCGTTGAGGAGAGCTTAAGGATTGCCCGTGAATTCGTAAAGAATAGCCCCACCTTCCAGTATGACGGTATCGAAGAGACTTTGGAACATGTGGAGACTCTTACAGCACGTTGTCCCTACTGCTGGCTGTTCACATTCACTTTCGATAGCAGACATGGAGGCTATGGTAATAGGACTGATCAGATACTTATTCAAGTAATCACCACTCACGTGGTGAGGATAACCGTTGAGAGGGGAGTAATAGTATCTGCAATCATGGATGGGGTATGGGATATGATGAGACAGGAGATGATCGGAACTGAGGAGCTTTCAGGTAAAAAATGGGTTTTGCAGTCCTTCGTTTCCAACGGTCAATACATCTCCCTCCCTGAAAAAATGATCACTATTCAATTCGACAAAGACGGAAAGGTGCATGGCTCTGGCGGTTGCAACACCTTCTTTGGGCCATACGTTATCGGCGCGGACTATACGATATCCCTGGGGCCGATTGCTTTTACAGAGATGGCCTGTCCAGAAGGAATGGAGCAGGAAATGTTATATTTCAAGGCACTCGAGGAAGTTACCGGATATCAGATAACCCCAGATGGCTTGCAGCTATTTTCTGAGGATAGGCAGAATGTTCTCGATTTCGTTGAATACACGCAATAAGCGCGTGTATAATTACGACGTTAATAAATAAAAATGATGAGAGATAAGATATGATTTTAGGGAAAGTCAAAGATTTTTTTTCTAAAGGTTTTGTGAACGTTCGTGACCATGACACTCTTTCAAAATGCCTTCCTCTTTTCAAAGAAAAGATGCCTCCAGTCCTTGTTGTTTTAGACAGCAAGGACGAATATAAGGGGGTTATAGCTCGACGGTGGATAATCAGATCAATTCTTGATCCCTCTAAAACTAAAGTAAAGGCTTTGATGAGGTCAGCCCCCAAAGTCTCAGAGGAGGATTCGCTCAGTAAAACAGCGCGTCTTATGATTGAGAGCGGAGTGAGACAGCTTCCAGTCTATAGTGGGGATGAGTTATTAGGCTTCATTACCGATGAGGATGTTATTTCCGGGATGGTGATTGAAAAATGGGGGAATATGAAAGTTGAAGAATTGATGACGAAACACCTCTCCCTCATCGAAGAAGAAGAGTCTATCAGCGGTGTACTCAACCTCTTCAGAGACCAGGATATCTCTCATGCACCTGTGGTGAGAGATGGTAAGCTTGTTGGGATCATCAGCATTCACGATATCATTGAGCATATTTATAAGCCAAAGAAGCGGGTGGGTATTGATGCCCGTAGGGAGAAAGTCAAGGTTCTTAGTAATCCCTTGAAGGGGATAATGGTACGACGTGTTATTACTGTTTTACCTAGAACTACTCTGAAGACGGCCGTGGAGAAGATGAAAGAATATAGTATTTCCTCGTTAGTAGTCGTCAGTAAAAGTCGTCCTGTAGGTATCCTTACGAAGAGAGA
>CAYFVN010000174.1:0-2999 GCA_964346575.1 uncultured Candidatus Bathyarchaeia archaeon | reverse complement strand
GTACACCCTAGCGTGCGCGAAGATTGAGGGGCCTAAGAACGTCCGGTTTGCAAGTTTAAACCGAAAAGCCGGAAAGTCGCGGGTTCAAATCCCGCCCGGTCCACCAATTTATCGTGCAGGTTAATATTACTTTTAGCCCACGCAGCTCGTGGGCCGTCTGGAATCTGGATTGGAGATTTGAGAGTTCCTTCTCTAGTTGCTTCGTAATACTGCGATGTCGAGTGAGTGGGCTGGGCGTCGAAGATTCCTCTGACAAGTCATTGATGTCTGTCGAAAATTCAGTTTATTCAGAATATTCAGATAAGTTTAAGTATTCCGAGCTATTACTAATACGTGATAAAATTGGATACAAAAGATGAAAATAGATCTTGTTATGCACCGACAGATAAGGGGATGGACTGCTGTAAAGTTGAATCAGTGATAAGCGTTGATGACAGGGGTCAGACTGTACTTCCTAAGGAGATCAGGGATAAGGCAAAAATTCGTGCTGGAGATAAGTTGGCTGTGGTAAGCTGGGAAAAAGATGGGAAGGTGTGCTGCATTTCTTTAATTAAGGTTGAAGATTTCTCAGGAATGGTTAGGGATATACTCGGCCCTATGATGGAGGAGATGACGGCAAAAGGATAGTGAAAAATTGGAGGAGTTAAGATGGACGATAAAAAGATTAAGAAAATAGTTAGAGAACGTTATACTAAAATAGCCAAACAGGATAGCTCATGTTGCGCTACGGTGAATTCGTATTGTGAAAGCGCTGCAGCCAAAGACACTAGCAAGAAGAAAGGATACACCGAAGAAGAACTCAAAATTGTTCCAGAGGGAGCAGATTTAGGTCTCGGTTGTGGAAACCCCGTCGCCCTCGCTTCTTTGAGAGAGGGTGAAACTGTGATGGATCTTGGATCCGGAGCAGGTTTTGACTGCTTCCTTGCGGCCAGAAAAGTTGGTGAAGAAGGGAAGGTTATCGGCGTGGATATGACTACGGAGATGGTCGAAAAGGCAAGAGAGAACGCTAATAAAGGAGACTACAAAAATGTGGAATTCCGACTCGGAGAAATAGAGAATTTGCCAGTTGACGATGATTCGGTTGACGTTGTCATTTCGAATTGTGTGATCAACCTCTCACCGGATAAAACAAGAGTCTTTAGAGAAGCCTACAGAGTTTTAAAATCTGGTGGAAGAATTATGATCTCAGATCTCGTTACGGAGGGAGAACTGCCTGACGAAGTCAAGAAGAGCTTCGATGCCTGGGCTTGCTGTATTGCGGGCGCGCTTGAAAAAAGTCAATATTTAGACACTATAAGGAGAGCAGGGTTCAAAAACGTCCGAGTCGTCTCAGAATCAACCTTCAACATCGCGCGCGCTCGCTATCAAGAATTAAAAGGAAAAATAACTAGTGTTCAACTCGAAGCCTACAAAAGTTAAGAATTACCTTAAGCACGCGCTAATTAATATCTAAAGATTTCTTGCACTTGTGACAGAACATATCCTCTTTAAAATCTGTATCCACCAAGCTATTGGAAAAGTACATAACGCATTTAGGATGAGTGCAATGCCTTAAATCGAATACGTGCCCCAGCTCGTGAACAGCTTCTTTTCCCGCTCTCTTTTGAAGGAGGCCTTCGTCGTCTCGTAGACCATAGAAGCTCGGTCTCAGCCTGGCGATGGATATGACAGAAACTCTTTTGTAGGGATCAGCTTCCCCGAACACAAAATTTAGTGATGGAACGTAAAGGTCTACATCTGTGACTCCCAACAATACGTCTCTATCAAAACTTGTCATATCGGATAACTTTTCCAACATATTTGTAGATAGGTACTGGTCTCGACGAACATCTTTTTTAAAATTGCCAATAGAGACGTTTGATCCAAGCGTAGTATCTGTATTGAATCGTCCTGAAATCAAAATTACAAGATATCTTAAAATGACTGTGTCGAATGATCCTATGGGTATTACCGTGATCTTCATCTGAGATTTCCTGGAATGGAAGTATATTGATTTGACTTAAAACTCCCAGCCTTTCTTGCTTACGCGGTCTTCTAGAATCTTTCTACAGAGGTCGGTTTCCCCATCACATACCTCGGTCAGTCTATGATGCCCCTCTGAACCTTGAATGACCTGATCCAAAACGGCCCCACATTTTGTGCATACAACCTCGCCATCAGGCGCCGTGACAATCTTGGTCTGATCCTCGTTTCCACAGTCACACTTTAGAGTCTCTTCATCGGTATCCAAATCTAACCATCTTCTCGGACGTTATTGAATTAATGGGATTGTATATAAATTCCAGACTTTACGAAAAGTGTCATTTTCTAAAGATCGGATACCGTCATCTTTAATCCTCTAAAACACCAAATATTAGAACGCGCTGTGAATTAGAGTATTGAATAGTACATGCTATCAACATATAAGAAGTGTTGAAATATTAACCTAGAGTTTAGGATGGGGGATGATAAGCGTTGGGAAGTGCGTCGCGAATAGTCGATCTAAAGTACAAACTTATGACGGTGGAGCTGCTCAACCTAGCCAAGAACTATTACACCTATAGAGAGCTCACCCAGATGATAGGCCTACCTGAGACGGTACTCAGCCGTTACGTTAAGGGTCACGTCCTTCCAACGATCGAGAGGGCTGAATCCATGAATAAGGTGATCCAAAAGATGCTCCGCCTAGATGAGGAACTGCGGAAGAGGATCCAATTCGACGATCACGGATACTTCGATAATACCAAGATATTAGGGGATACCCTGCTCCTTGAGAGGGCTGCACAGTACGCCGTGGATAAATTCGCAGGCAAGAGGGTGACTAAGGTGCTGACATCAGCTGTAGACGGAATATCGCTATCAACGTTACTAGCCCACCGTCTGGGTGTTCAACTTGTAATAGCCAAGAAGGAGCGTGAGGTGGGCGTCCGAGAGTTCATAGAGGAGATGTACGTGCTTCCTGAGACGGCGATGACTGTAAGCCTCTATGTTCCAAGAGGGATTATAAGTAGGGGAGACTC
>CAYFVN010000173.1:0-2337 GCA_964346575.1 uncultured Candidatus Bathyarchaeia archaeon | reverse complement strand
AATGGCCGAGGTGGCTGAGGGAAATATACTGATCGTGAGGATCACCCCCTCGGCTCGGAGGAATACGGAAGACACTAAACGAGCCGTGAGCAGGCTTCGACGATTCGTATCAGAGCAGGGAGGAGACATAGCCAGACTTAGCGTGGAGAGGATTGTGATAACCCCTCCCGCAGTGAAGATCTGGAGAGGCGATTAGCTCAACTCGCGCCCTAAAAAGTCTGAGGAGTATCGAAGATCGCATAATTAGCGCGCGCTATGTCAGGGGTATATCCAGAAGGCATAGAAGTAGATTGAGGGTGCTCTCAGGATATTCTCCTATTCCTTCTTGGAGCGGATCTTAAATCTAGAAAGTCGAGCGCCTTACCTGTGGTTTCGTATCCGCTCCAGAAGTGGGGTTTGACCAGTAGGCCCAAAGCCTTCATCTCCTCTAAAATCGTGGAGATCGACCTTTCATTCATGTTATAGTATTCTTTTATCAGCTTGGGCTTATTGTAGCCTTTGGAGACCAACTTCAACATGTGAAGATACCTCTTCGGCAGTCTCTGTTTGGCGGGTGTCGGCGTTTTTCCAGGCTTCTTTTCGTCGCCTATTTGGTAATCGCCCAGATATTTGCTGAGCTCCTTCGACCAGTATTGGGGTAGATCCCATCTTAACATTCCCTCCCATTCTTCGCTCCACACATACGCGTACGCCCGGTGGTCTCCATCCACCTTCTCGAATTCCTTTCTGGCCTTCTCGGCCACCCATCTGAGCTTCTCGCGCTCAAACATCTCGCTGAACTTGCTGGGCTTACAGTATAATATGACGTCGAGCAGCCTGATTATGTCGAGATCGATAGAAGTAGCTGTGACGGTGGTGAAGATCAAGGTCTGATCCCTGTGACGGGCGGTGATCATCATCCTGGACAGTATCTTGCTCGCCTGACTCATGGACTCCTTGCTGTAGTAGAAGAGGCTGGCCTCGTCGATCAGTATGCAAGCCCTCTCTGGAGCATCCTCCACCTTGTCGATGATCCCGATGTATGGTGGGAGGAGATCCGCCTTTCCCTTGGGGAATTTGAGGATGTAGGTTGGCCTCCCAGAGGAGTGGCAGATGTCCAGGATGTTGTATCCCTTGCTCGTCTTGCCCGATCCTCTAATCCCAAATATGCCGATTATCAGGCTCTTATCCGTCATATCCTGAATCAGTTTTTCATGGCTTAACATTGTAATCGTCAACCTTTATCTTCTCGCTCAGCGCTCGTTTAACATTCACTCGATGAGATCCAAGGTGAGTTATTTTCTTTTCAGGAGTAGTTGTAGGATAGCAACCAAGATGAAAATTACACCGGCGTAGATAAGGTTGGATGTTAGAAAATAGACGACCACTGCTGCAACGGTTGGGAGTACGAGAGGCAGCAACGTCTTCAATATCAGAATTATGATGATACCGGCTACCAGCAGAATCACCAGTAATAGAATTGAATCGGAGGTGAGAGACCGTAAAATATCTAAGAGAAGCATAGGTATGCCAACCCCATCAACGTACGCGTAATAGACCTGTACCACTCCCATTTTAAGTTTAGCGTATCTTCATCTAGCGCGTGCTAATCTTATGGGCGGGGATATTCTTATATGGCTCTTCGCATCTCTCTCTATTTCTGTCGTATCGTTTCGACATCCAGTCTAATAATGGAAGTATTGCTTCTCTCAGACTCTTCCCGTCCTCCGTCAGCGAGTATTCCACCCTTGGAGGTATCTCGTTGTACGCTATTCTCCGTATTAGATTCTCTCCTTCCAGATTCTTCAGTAAATCGGATAGCGACTTCGGACTTATGGTGTGAAGTTGATTCATTATCTCCTTGTATCTGAGTTTTTGGTGGTTTCCTATGGTATTGACGATTAGAAGCGCCCATTTTTTGCTGAGGATATTCAGGATCCCCTCGAGGCCGCAGAGGCAGTCCTCCGTACATTCCCCCCGGCATTCCTGGTTACTTTCTCTCTGCATAGTTACTTACCTGCTATAAACTTAATAGTTTAAATACTATAAAAAGTATACTGACATTCGTGGTTTAAATGTGCAACACCAAATGTAGGCATCCCGAGAAACTAAAAGGAACACCCGAAGAATGCTCTCCAGAACAGATAGCCGAATGCCACCCAAACGTGAAGAAGCACCCTTGCATAACAGAATAATTTTCCTCGCCTACTAAAGAGGGGGGACGCTTTTACGCTTATGGTTTGGAGCCCCGGGTGGGCTTCGAACCCACGACCTACGGCTCACTTTAGATGCTAGCCCATACAAGGTTCAACCGGTTCCGCCGTCCGTCGCTATACCGGGCTAAGCTACCGGGGCATC
>CAYFVN010000172.1:0-17788 GCA_964346575.1 uncultured Candidatus Bathyarchaeia archaeon | reverse complement strand
GAATCTGTGTCGGCAGATCGGATCTGGATGGCTCGGCTTTTCACCGTTTTTGCTGGGATTACCTCTTCAACATAACTATCATTGTAGGTTAGTGCACCTAAACCTATTTCTTCAAGGATCTTCCCGTCTATGACCGCCGCTAAGAGTTTAGGCATTGCGACGTAGGTTTTATCGGCGAACTCGGGTTTTGAAGAGGCCTGTAGGAGCGCTTGGAGTAAGACGTTGCGATCTTCAAGGTCTTCTATCGACAGTACCTTTACCGCGGTTTTAATCTCCCCAGTTGAGAAAATTAGAAATGAGTTATCGTCTACAAGATCCCCAGAGTATCCCTGGGATAGGAAGTATTCCCTTATTTTCTCTATGACGTTGAGTCTACTCAAGGAATCTTTTCCATCCTTCCATTCTATCCCAGCTCCATTCGTAGTCCTCTGGAACAGCGTATCCGTATATTATACACCCCCTCCAAACCGAGTATTGGGGCGACTCAGCCATAGACGCTTTGATTTTAGTTATTCCATGTTTCTTGAGTAGGAGGCGCATCTTTGTAGACGCATCGGTTGCAAGGTCCTTTAGGTCTTCAGGCGGCATCCAGTTGAAGTTCCCGCCTGATAGGAGTATTTGCCTGTATAGGTGGGGTTGAAGTTCTATAGGGCATCTCTCAACAGACTCTAATATGGCCTCTCCGAAGTCGATCATGCCTCTGAACACCGTGTTTCCTACTCTTACATCCTTCGGCTTATCCATTCCCCTTATGAAGTAGCTTCTGTAGATCTCGTGATTTGGATTGAATATGTATTCGCCTATTATGAAGCGTGTCCAAGCGCTGTCTCCCAGCTCTATGGATATCCTTGTGCCGGGAATCTTGAACTTCACATCGAAGCGTTTCTCACCATTTTTTGAGGCTCTAATCGCCTTGTTCAAGTCTATCGGAATTAGCCCTACCCGTTCCTTCACAGCTCGGACAAACGATTCCTGTCTAGCTAGGTCGCCGTACCCCAAATCTTTGAGGATCTCGCTCGTTATAGCGTTGGCCTCTCCCCCTCCCCGGTTCACAGCCACTATGGCGTTTCTTATAGGGTATCTAGATATCGGGCACACCTGCGTGTTTCCGTGACCCGATTCCATTACTACGCATGTAGTAGCCTTATGGGCTATTGCCACGGCTAAGGGCTGCGGTATTACAGTGGCCGCCCTTATTGTCCCATCCTCCTCGGCGATCCCCTTGTATATCTGGAACAGTCTCTCGTACATGTATCTAGGAGATACAGAAGATAGAGAGGCGACCAGATAGAAGCCTCTGAAGGCTGTATCAGCCGGTTTGAATAGGTTCAATGCGTGTCGAGATATCTCCTCTACTACCTTCCAAGCCTTCTCGTCATCCTTCTCTATTACTCCGTTCCTCATGGGATAGATTAATCGGCTGGATAGGTCTTCGCTTGACTGTAGGTATAATGGGATCTCTTCTCCAACTATGACTTCACTCGGCATCTCGAAGGCTCTATACATTATCGATTCCTTATCGGGAAAATAACCTCTGTTCTCAATTATTTGGGGCATCTCCCCACAGGTTATTGGGCCAGACTTGAAGTCGCTCGTACCGTAATCCGTCCCGAACGTGTATAGCCTTTTATATTCTTCTCTTTCCTTCATCCTTGGACACCTTTCTATAAAATTTTCGAATTATATTACTCGGTTCAAGACTCTCTTTTTTAATCTTAGCTATGATATTTACCATCGAGGCTCCAGGGTAGGCAGCTACCTTGATTTTCGTCCCATCAAATATCAGTAGACCCTCGAAGTTGTCTAGTGGCTGTATTTGGATGTTATCCTCATCTCCTCCTAAACCTAACACCTCTCTTAAAACGTTGAAATCGATCCCTCTTAGGCTAAAGGAGACGCAACATTCATCCGCTCGAGCTAGGATAGTATTCGCCAGTAAGTCCATGAAGCGGGGTCGTGCAGACTTGAATTCTAACGATAACTCAGCTTCACCTTCGTTACGGTTTTCTTTTAAAGGCGATACACGTCCGCCGGTGAATGAGTAGTACCCATCTGAATTATTCTTATAACGAATTACTTTACTTAGGCTCCTGATCAGTATGGGCCATGGATTGACCTGGGATGGATTCTCTAATTTAAATGTTAATGTTCCCGAGAGCCTTAGGAAGCCTACTTTGATCTTATTACCCTTAACTTCTCTCCTCTTTCCCAATGATTAGTCTATCTCCTTCAATCCTTATGAGCACTGTTTCTTTTGATTTAAATGGAAATGAGGAGTCCTTAACGATGTCGGCCGGTATATAGAGAATCCCCGTTTTACCTTTATTTGTAGGAATTATGAGGCGGGTTTTAGCTTCAAGCACACCCTATTCACCGCATACTTTAACATATACTTTACAGGGCGAATTGCCCGATTCGATGCCTTAAAAAAAGAGAGATGAATAAAACTAATCTAAACAAACGAGCAGGAAGCCTATACCCCCTACTCAGCCGGCTTCCAAACCTCTACACGTCTTACACCCTTTCGAGTGAAATACCATACCTCGCCTCTAGCGTTGAAAGCCTCAGCCCACTCAAGGAAGCGCTTCAACTCCTCCTCTCCAATACGGCTTCTCTTACCTTTAACCTGCACCAGCAGAACCTCACGGTCCTTTCCCGCGAATATGTCTACGGGGCTATGAGATGCAGCACTCCTACAGCACATCCACCCCTCTCTACGCAGCAACCTTAAGGCGTAGTACTCCCTTCCACGACCGCGACGATACGGTGTCTGCCCCAATCCATCAACACCAGTCCTAGAGGATAAGTCGTCTTGGATCTTTATGGATTTTATGCTTAAAACTAGGCCGGTCCCTGCAACATATTTGATGACTCTGCTTAAGTAAGTTTAAGTACAATGTTACAGCCGTCTATAATCATAGGCATGAGATGGAGAGATACACTGACATTAAACCTACTACTACTGATATTACTTGTCACTCTGACAGTATCACATCCAGTCTACGGAGGAGCTGCTAAATTTGACAAGGTGGAATACCCTAGCAAAGTATACGATGAAGAAAAAGCCGAGCTGAAATTCAGAGTAGTAAATCCTTCAATTTCAATCCCGGGAGGAATTGCCCCGCGATTTTTCTTACGCATATATCTTGATGGCGTCTTAATAAAGGATGAGATGCCTGAAAGCTGGGAATGCCCTAAAGGCCAATCGGTTGAACGCATAATCGTAACGCCGCCACTTAAGGGTCCAAGAACCTATAAAATACTCGGGAAACTATTTTGGCTAAATCAGAGTATTGCAACAGTCGAGGATGAAACCTCCTTCGAGATAAAAGCTGTTAAACTCGAGGTTAAAAGTTTCAAGCAATCCATAAGTGAAGTAACTCTCGGCCAAAGCGAAGGAATACCATTTCAAATCCAGTTCTCAAATGGTGGAAACGATATAATGTACGACGTAACATTAAGCGTGGCGGGGAGCGCCGGGATTCAAATCTCTCCTACACAGGTAATCATAGGTGACATTCCATTTGGCGAATCTAAAACGGTAGATTTAAAGTTACTAGTAGGACCTAACCTCTCTAGGGGAACCCTTGAGATCGCCTACAAAGTATCTTACAAAGATTTCAGAGGAGTAGTCCATACCAAAGATTTCGAGGCTGAGGTAACCATACTGAAGGCATCAACGAACATTCAACTCAATTTAGGTAAGGATGAGATAGTTTACAACATGGATCTAACCGTTGAAGCAAGTTTATCAACATTGGATGGGAAACCGATATCCAACCAGCCTATAGAGTTCTACATTAATGATGAGAGCGTAGGAATCCATATAACGGATGATGGGGGCGTAGCATCGAGAAATCTGAATATGACAATAGACGTAGGAGTACATGAGGTAAAGGCTCTATTCCACGGCTCATCGATCTACGCTAAATCCTCAACCGTTAAAACTTTAAAGGTTCTCCCATCTGCAACCGATCTACATTTATCAGTACCTTACAACCTAAGAGTGGGGGAGGAAGCTACAGCATACGTGAGACTTGTAGATGAGGTTGATTCACCCATCAGAGATGCCGAGATACTTCTTTACTGCCGCGAAAACCTAATCTCCAAGTCCATCACAAACAGCACTGGAGAGGCTGAGATACCTTTTACAGTGACGTCTAAAGGGGATGTAGACATCAAAGCTGTTTATAGCGGGGATTTGAACCATCGAGAAGTTGAAAAAACGGGGCAACTCAAAGCTACGGCACTCCAAGCTCACATAACAATCCAAGCCCCATCTCAAGTCTGGAAGGGTGACAGAGTAACATACCTGATAAGGTTAACGGATGAGCTAGGTAAACCGATACCCGAAGCACTTGTTGAAGTAGAAGTATTTTCTAAGGATGCACTTGCAGCCAAGTTCAGCGTAAAGACTGACGGTGATGGAATAGCCGAGGGAAGCTTTAATTCGAACTTCGGAGGAGGATTGAAGATCTCGGCACGCTATACAGGCGACGAACAATACGCATCTGTGGAGTCTTCATCTACACTAACGGTTCTTGAAGCCTCAATACTTGCCTTAGTAGTGATACCTATGGCAGGAGCCTTAGCCGCCATCATTGCAGCAATATACATGAGGAGGGGCGCATTCTCAAACCTGCAGAGGACTTTAAGTAGAGGTGCAAGGAGACTATCTCCAATAAATACGAAACGTTGCACCTCATGCGGGGGAACTGTACCAGTAGAAGCTGCCTACTGCGATCTTTGTGGAGCACAGCAACAAGTTACTCCGCCTAGCCGTGAGACTCCGACCTCCACTGCCATTACAACATCCCCTCCAGAGTCAGTCTCTCCAGAAGACGTTCACCACGAGTTAGATGAGAGGGTCTTCTCATACATAGATCAGCATGGGGGAGAGATCTCCATCGCAAAGGCGGTTGGTGAACTGGGAACCTCCCGTGAAGATCTTTTAGCGGCTATCGATAGGTTAAGAAAGTCGGGTAGACTGGAGCAGGTTTAGGAACAGCGTATCTGTAACACTGAGAGCATAACATTAGTCCCCCATAGCCTTTCGCACAATCAAGGCATATACTCTTCCCACAGCGGTTACACACATAAACAGCGTGGAGGCTTTGATGATAGTAACATGAACCTATCCTTGATATTTTTTGGGGCATATTTACGAGGCCGAGGTTGGGGGTGGTCGGCACCGCCTTGATCAGGTGGTTTCCAACCATCAAAGAGTTTCCACAGTGGATGCAGAAATCGATACTCTCAAGGTTCTGTACACCACACAGAGAGCATATGACCATAAATTACACGTCCTATTCTTTCCAATTCATTTGGTCATTTTATACCGAGCACTACTCATATATACATTATGCCATAAACGATTTAATTGAGTAACTTGATCGCAGCCTCCTTGTACTCATCTGATCCTTTATTTTTAAAAATAACATAAATGTACTTTCCCCTAGCCATTTTAACGTCTTCATTCCACTTATCTTTTCTTACCTTTTTAAAAGCAGCTCCATCCTCTATCAAGATTGCGTAATCATTTTTGTCTATGTCTTCTACTTCCTTAATTTTATTTAGGATCTTTGTTGGAGAGGCGGTGGTCTCGTGGGATAATTCTAGCCTTAGACTCTTCTCTTTTGCTATTCCATCTTTTCCACATACTATGCATTTATTATTCTTCTTGATTGGCATGACTGTGTATCGATTATACTTCAGGTCGATTATAAGTGGGTCTTTCAAAGGTTCACCTATCACCTCGTTAGGAACCTTTTTAGTGGAGAGTATTATCTTTAGTGCTTCATGAGATTGTACGGAGGATACAAGTTTATTTGAGGTGGGAAGGGAGGGAATAGCCTCATCGTTCATATCGGGCGTGCAAGGATTACGTAGTTCTGCTAGTTGCGGGTACTGAGCCTCGGGTATTATACATGTAGGGCATGGACCGTTGGGAGGTATATAAGATTGAATTCGGCCCTGATATCCTACTATACCCGCATCAACCATTGGTATCGAATATTTTACCGCTACAGATGCTAGGTAAACCCGAGAAGGAAGGTTATCGAGGCAACTCAATATGATGTCCGAGTTAAGGAGAATGCTTTTTGGGATTTCCTCGACGCGCCTCTCTAGAGACTTCACCGAGAGGGAGGGATGCTTCTCCACTAGTTTATCCCTTATTACGAGGGCTTTCGGTTTCCCTACGTCTTCCATACAATACGGTGCCATTCTACTCAGCTTTGAAAGCTCTATCAGGTCGTGGTCGACTATCGTTAACTCTCCTACGCCTAACATAGCTAAGTTCTCAGCAACTTCGCATCCTAATGCGCCGGCGCCAGCTATGAAGGCTGAGGTGGCCTGTAAGACCTTCTGCGCTTCTAGCCCCCACAGGATAAGGCTCCTAGCCCGATAGTAGTCTACCGTGACGCGTATCTGCGTATTGCTAATAGCCTTTAGACCTTCATCTTCTTGAAGTGGAGCCCCGTCGAGAAGTAGCCGTGTAAGTTCGGGTTCTATGTTCAGTTTCTTGCAAATTATCCGCTCTAGTTCCTGTACGGTTATCTCATTCGGAGCTTCGAATTCTATCTCTTTGACCGATGGGATTACTGCCTTAACTTTCATGTGGACTAATCCTTTGTTTGTCTGAGATTTTAAATCGTATTATATCATTGGATTGAGCTATTGATGTGTGCGTTCTTGTATTTGGTATAGGTACTATATTGAACCTGAAGAGGTCCTCTTCCTCCCCACTCTTCTCTTCACCCTCATTCTCATATATTGGAAATCCGTGTTTTCTGCATATTTTGGCGGCCTCAAGGCATTTAGGGTGATCGAATACATTGTCAGGATTTGGATCTGTCAGTAAATAGTATAATGCATTTATCACGGATACGAGCTTTAGATCTGGTCTCCAAGTTTCGCCTAATATTGAGACACATACTGCTTCAGGTATCTGGGATACTATATTTGGATGAGATATCTCGGTTAGCCAGGTGACTACGGGCGGTTTTAAAGGATACTCTTCAGGGAGGTTTATTCTGGATCTATGCCATTCAACGTACTCTGTGAACGGCCATACGCCCTTTTCTGCAAGTTCTTTAACCTTCCCATGTTCACAGCGTAGCATTCCCTCATATATGGTTGGAGGGTCGTCTATAGCTGTTACCGTTGGGAATTGATGGTTTATGAACTTTTTTTCCTTATAGAGTAGGGCTACATCCATACCGTGGTGCCGCCCACTATATTGTAAGGCATTAAAGCTAGCTGAGAGTTCTCGGGGATCCCTGCCTGTCCGATTGTTGTGTTATCATCAAGAACCGCTCCAGCGTACATTAAAGCTACCGTTGAGGCGTCTACCCCGAATGAACTGCAGACCTGCTGCTTTACTTCGCCCACGCTGTGGTCTGGTATGACCTCTATCTCGGCTAAGCCAGTCTGTGGTCCTATTGGAGCTTGAACAAATAGCCTCATCTCATATCAACCTCCCTTCTTCACCTCAATTACTTTAATCTACATATCTGAACTTTTATACGTTACCCTATTGTTCTACTCTATAGTTAATGTTATCCTAGCGTCGGTTTTTATCCCGCCTCCCTCAGCGTTCAGTATTAGAGGGTATGTACCTTCCTCTACCTTATCCTCGGTGGATATCTTTAATATGAGTACGGTCTCAATTCCTATCATTATCCTGTTATCCGATAACGTTATCTCCCATTCAACTTCTTCTTCAGGTAGACCTTCCAAAGTGAATCTTAGCTCTTTCTTGAAATCGAAGGTAGGAGATATCTTGACATCGAATCTAGCGGTTTCACCTTTATCTATAGTTGCCGATGTAGGGGATACGGACATCTCAAAGTTAGGGACTATAACCTCTATTTTCTGTGAGTGCTCGGCTGTTCCACTCTTACCTGTTACCTTCAATTCGAATACACCTCGGAATGTCCCTGGAGCTGCCCTGGCCGATATCGTGATTTGGACGGGAGAGGCTCCACTCTTCGGTGGTTTCACCGATGGTGGGTTGATCGATGCTTCAACTCCGTATGGAGTGTCCGATATGGTTAGCTTGACCTCTGATGAGAAGTCTCCTATTGACTTAACGGTTATGGTGGTTTTCTTTGTCTCTCCAAGGTATACATATACGGGGTCGGTTGACGCCTCTAAGACGAAGTCGGCGATCTCTATGGTGTTGATCGGGATGCTAGTTAGGTGCCCTGCTTTATCCGTTGCTACTATGAAGTAGTCTATGTTTCCTGCCACCTCGCTGCTCGGTATGGTATATGCGTACTCATCTCCCTCAGCGGCTATCAGGAGCATAAGAGCGTTTCGCCATGGATGCTGGATGCTTGAAAAGAGGGTCTCAGGAGAACTCACAAACTCTGACCATTCGTAGTGGACCGTGACGTTACTTATCCCATCGGTTCCTTCAGTAACCTTAGCCTTTAGAGTTATAGATTCTCCTACTACACCACTCTTAACCGGTGTATGCTCGATGACGGGTACAGACTCTTTTATGCCGGTAGTAATCCCTCCCTCCCACGATATGTATATAAGGAAGGTCGATATCACTGCCCCAATTAGAATTATAGACGCTATCAGGGCATATAACTGGCGTTTGGAGAGTGGGGGAGGCGTGGGCTGCGGTGGAGGCTGTGGTTGCCTGGTTTTCTCTGAAGGTCTGCTCTGAAGGGTCATCTCTCACTCTCCCCTCCCATATCTTTGATGAGATTTCTGCTTTATATCTCTAGATTTGTTAAAAGAGGTCAAACTTACCACCTTTTATTTCCCTTTATATTTTATTAGTGGGTACGGCTTACGATTTTACTTATTAGTTTAAGCTTATTAACTATTTGCAGAGCTGCCTTGTAGGCCTCCGAGCGTAAAGCACTCGACTTAAAATTGAATTAAAAAGATAAAAAAGTGGGGGTTTTTACGCTATGGACTATCTTCCTAGCATTCCAAGTATTCCGCCGATTATGCCCAGTATGAAGCCCGCTATGAAGCCTCCTCCTAGGATTAGGCTTATGACTGCCGCTGGGAAGACTACTACACTGCCTATGGTTCCGAAGCCCAATATCATGAGTACTGAGCCTATGCATACTATCAGGCCTAGGACTAGTCCTATGGCTACGAGCGTCCAAGGTGGGAAGGCTGGGGCGATGGTGGCTATCCAGGGGAATATTCCGGACATCCATGTATAGAATGGATTTGACAGTAGGGCCGCTGCGTTAATGATTATCAGAATTCCAGCTATTAGCGAGATCAAGAAGCCCCAAGTTGCGCGGGCAGGGGGATAAATAGGCGCGGGGGGAGGTGGTGCTACTGATGGGGCCATGACAGGAGGTGGGGGCACGGCTTCAATCGGCGCATAGGCGGGTACCCCATATGTAGGTGGCGGAACAGCTGTATAGCACTGTGGACATAGGATTAAGTCGCCGTAAGCCTTAGCGCAGTCACGGCATATAGGTCTCCCACATCGGTTACATACGTAGATCGCCGGTAGGGTAGGGTGGTAATAGCACATTCCTGGAGCTGGTACTCGGACAGGCGCTGCTGCCGGTGCCATCGGTGTAACAACCCTCACGCTTGGCACAGGTTTCACAGTCGGTGGGGGTACCGCTGCTGGAGCTGCAGCGGGGGGTTGGGCGAAAGTTGTCCCACATTGAGAACAGAAGACGGCATCATCCCTGTTGTTCACACCGCAATTCGGACATTTCTTCACCATTTTTTTTCACTATCCTCCTTTTAGAGATTCACCTGTATTTAAACCTTAGATGTGTTCTTAAGTCTTTTCAAGCCTATGCCATATCTTAAAAAGAATGGAGATATCCGCGTCAAAATTGAGTTTGGAAACTTTCCTTTTTTAACTATAAAGGTAAAACAAGGCGAAGCAAAACTTTTTTAATCCTGGCCTAACGGATATTGTGGAACTTCGATCGGCCCCGGCGATAACGAGGTGAGGCCCCGGTTCCAAGGTTCGGCGGGAGAGCCTAGCCTGGTGGGGCGTCGGCTTGGTAAACTTACAGAGAGCCGAAGGTCGCGGGTTCGAAGCCCGCCCGGGGCTCCATGCTTTACATGTGTTGGGGCAAGCTAAATAAGGGAAATATTTTAAATTGAGATATAACTTCACCCTTTTTGTAGCGAAACGAACATTTAGCCATTTAATGTAGGGATACCGATTGAAATTAAGAGTAAAACCTGAACTATCAGACTTAAAGGCCTACAAGCCAGGCAAACCAATAGAAGAAGTTAAGAGAGAGCTAGGATTAAAGGAGGCGATCAAACTCGCCTCAAACGAAAATCCCTTCGGTCCTTCAAAAAAAGTTATGGAAGCCTTAAGGAATGCCGTCCACAAGGTTAATAGATACCCGGACGGCGGCTGCTACTA
Organism: uncultured Candidatus Bathyarchaeia archaeon; assembly: GCA_964346575.1. Lineage (GTDB taxonomy): Archaea > Thermoproteota > Bathyarchaeia > 40CM-2-53-6 > DTGE01 > CAYFVN01. Next base: position 7,407 of record CAYFVN010000172.1, on the reverse strand, counting down.
CCTCAGGAAGAAGCTATCCAATAAATTCAACGTAAAAGGTAACCAGATAATATTTGGTAACGGATCAGAAGAATTAATAGTACTTGCCATAAGAGCCCTACTCGATAAAGACGACGAAGTGGTATTAGCCCACCCCTCCTTTATAATGTATGGAATAACCTCTAGGGCAGCTGGTCTTAAAATAAGAACCGTCCCCCTAAAAGACTTTAGGTACGACTTGGAGGGTATAATAGCCGCCATCACCTCTGAGACTAAGATGATTTTCATAGCCAACCCTGATAATCCTACTGGAACTTATACCACAACTCATGAAATAGAAAAGTTCATAGACTCAGTACCTGAGGATATCATAATATTCCTCGATGAGGCCTACTACGAATACGCAATCCGATTCAGAGACTATCCAGACTCCATGAAATATCAAGATAAAGGAAACATCATAACAGCTAGAACTTTCTCGAAGATTTACGGATTGGCGGGGCTTAGGATAGGATACGCAATCTCACAATTCCAGATAATTGAACTCATGAACAAAGTTAGAGGAGCCTTTAACGTCAACTCACTTGCACAAACGGCGGCCGTGGCTGCTTTAGAGGATATGGAACATCTAAAAAAAGTCGCAGAGATGACCGAAGAAGGTAAGATTCAATTATACCAAGGATTAACACAGCTAGGCGTAGAGTATATTCCAAGCGCAACCAACTTCATTTTAGTAAAGCTAGGAACCAAAGCCGAATCTACATCCAAGAGAATGATTAGGCGTGGAGTTATAACCCGACATATGGGAGCTTGGGGTTTACCTGAGCATATTAGGGTAACGGTCGGCACAGTGAGGGAGAACGAACGCTTTCTAGAGGTTCTGAGGAAACCTGACTAAGTATACTAAGCTATCTTGAAAAGTGGATGAGGAGGTTTAGGCCTAATACCATTCTCAAAGGAGAGGTACCCCAAGGCAGCGTCTATCATAGCAACGGCGGGGAACACGGTCGAAGCGTGTTCTATAGGACCGTATAGTATGAAGTCAGCGCCGAAGCAGGCTGCCATAACTGAGGCTGAAGCCAAACAAGGATACCTAGCCTGGAGTCCCATCTTACTCTTTAATCCCCTCCATGTGTCAACCGCGTTATGAGTACCACATCCTACAGGTAACCCTAAATCAAGCTTTATTTCCATCATAGCCTTAGAGGCAGAACCTAAGGTAGGTATGTCTAGGACAGCTGTATCAATCAATGGATATCTGACCACACCACTCAACCGTTCAAGAGTTCTTTTGGCCACATCTACTCTACTCCTACTCGTGAAGGCTTTAGACGAGAAGGTAAGTATCATAGCGACGGCAAGCCTATAGGACTTAAACACCTTAAGCTCCTCTTCTTTAAAATCTGGAGTAAAAGAGTTATAGACTATAGGATTCTTCAACCCAATCTCGTCAAGCCTTTTAATACCTTCAACCCGAATTTCAGATGTAACGCCATCCAATAAGAGAGGCATATCAGTGATAGAGGCGGCGAACTCCATATGCCTCACCAAAGCCTCCACAGTAGAGCCTACCACATCTAACATACAAGGATTACCCGTCCTATCGGAGAACTCTTCCTGTAACTTAACAAGCCGTTCAGCCTCATCCTTTTTGAAAGTCCCTTTCCCTTCATTCGAATGAAGCCCCTGCTTCGAGTAAAAGATACTCCCTATAAGGCAGATAGGTCGCTTACCAGGTTCCCCTCCTACCTCTATATTGCCTATTTTAAATCTCTTCTGCTCCACATTAAACCTAAGCATAGCGGAACATATTTACCCTAAAAGATATATCTCTTGCGCTTCTAGAAATGGATCATCCACACTTGAAGGTTTATATAAGGAATTTGTGAAGTTGTTAGTTTACTTTTTGTGAGTTTTGGATGTGTAATAATCCACTCCAAGATTGTAACGATACATAAATAAAATAAACATACACACGTTCAGCCTTAAAAACTCTGAAAATTATAAAGAGGTAGAGATCTCGAAAACACTTATAAGAGAATGAGTTTCTCTCAACTTAAGGGTCCGCGGGCCCGTAAAACGCACAATAAGCGTTCGGGAGGCTCAGCCAGGAAGAGCACCGGAGGGGATTTTAACCTCGGTGAAGCTTTTAACCCTGGGATAAGGGGGGGCCACCCGGAAAGGCTTAAAAACCTTGGGGATGGGTCCCGGGTCCGAATCCCGGCGGGCCCGTCAACAATAAACTTTATTAAAAGCCCTAAGTCTATTTGCCTTCCCCTGAGGTGGGTTCACCACGTGAACAAAGAGGATAAACCGACCTTTAACGTTTTGAATCATACACTAGTTCCTAAGCATTCAGTACTTGAACTTAAAGAGGCTAAAGAATTGCTAAAGAAGTATCGTTTAAAGCCGTATCAACTTCCATATATTAAGGTGTCGGACCCCGCTGCAAAAGCTTTAGGAGCGAAATCCGGTGATATAATAAAGATAATCCGCAAGAGCCCTACGGCAGGAGAGGCATTAATGTACCGGTATGTTGTGGAAGGTTGATAGTAATGGTTACTGATCACTGGCCTCTCATAGAAAAGTTTCTCCAAGAGGAGGGCCTGGTGAGGCAGCACATAAACTCCTATAACGGTTTTATAGATCATGAACTGCAAGCCATAATAGACGAGACTCCTGGCATACCTATAGAGACTGAGAAGTTTTCTCTTAAAATAAAGTTCGGGAAAATATCCGTGGGGACTCCTAGGGTAATAGAAGTTGATGGAGCAGAGCGTCAAATATACCCGATGGAAGCTAGAATAAGGAATTTGAATTATACAGCTCCAATACACCTTGAAATGACTACGGTGATGGATGGTCGAGAAGTTAGGACTGAACTTGTGTACATAGGAGATATCCCTGTGATGCTGAAATCGAAGATATGCTCACTCAGTAAATTAACTCCCGAGGAGCTTCGTACGATAAGTGAAGACCCCTTAGATACAGGCGGATATTTCATAGTTAACGGCTCAGAACGCGTAATAGTTGCGTTGGAGGATCTGGCGCCTAACAAGATTCTAGTTGAAGTTGAACGTACTGGAGTTAAACCCACCTATAAAGCCAAGATTTTCTCAACCACTGTAGGGTTCAGAGCTAGAACCGAGGCTAAGATGAAGAGCGACGGCGCCATATCTCTCTCAATACCTGGGATACCTGTTGAAGTCCCCATCGTCATTCTGGTAAAAGCGCTTGGAGTTGAAGAGGATGTAAAGATTGCTGAGATGATGTCGCCAAGGACTGAGATACAAGCCGAACTTGAATCCTCCTTTGAGAAATCTGCAGGAATAAACTCCCAAAAAGATGCTTTGCTATATCTCGGAAACAGACTTGCACTAGGCCAAGTTGAGGAGTACAGGATCCGAAAAGCTGAAAACCTGATAGATAGAAACCTACTCCCCCATATAGGAGTGACTCTCGAAAGTAGACTTGAAAAAACTTACTTTCTAGCTGAGATAGCGCGAAGGATTATAGAACTGAAACTTGGAATAAGAGGTGAAGATGATAAAGATCACTATAGTAATAAACGACTTAAACTTGCAGGACCTTTATTGGCCGACCTGTTTAGAGTAGCTTTCAGAACCCTAACAAGAGATATGAAATATCAATTGGAGAAGGTCATAATCAGGCGACATGGTGAGATCGTAATTTCTAATGCTATCCGTCCAGGCATAATAACGGAAAGACTTCAGCATGCAATAGCCACAGGTAACTGGGTAAGAGGGCGTGTGGGGATAACCCAACTCCTAGATAGGACAAACTACTACTCCACATTAAGCCATCTCCGTAGGTTACAATCTCCACTAAGTAGGAGTCAACCCAACCTAGAGGCGCGCGATTTACATCCAACTCATTGGGGACGACTGTGTCCCAATGAGACACCTGAAGGCTCGAATTGCGGTCTTGTTAAGAACCTAGCCCTTTCATCCGAAATATCTGTAGGCTGCCTTATAGAACCAATACTTAAAACTCTTAGAAAAGAAGGAGTAGTACCGGTAGGAAAAGCATCCAAAGAGTTGAAACTTAAAAGCGCTAAAGTATTCATGGATGGACTAATAGTAGGATACGTAGAAGATTCGGCTGACCTAATATCAGCAATAAAACAAATGCGCAGAAAAGGAAAACTCAGCTCCCAGATGAATATCGCCCATTATTCAGCTCAAAGTCAAGAAGGGCAGGATGAAGTCTACATAAACTGCGACACTGGAAGAATTCGTAGACCTTTGATTATCGTAGAAAATGGTACATCAATGTTGAACGAGGAAGACGCAGTAAAGGTGAAACGAAATGAGCTAATTTGGGGCTCCCTGATAGAAAAGGGCATAGTAGAGTATCTAGACGCTGACGAAGAAGAAAATGCGTTAGTGTCGTTAAATTCTACTCAGATCACCTCTAAAACAACCCATCTTGAGATTTCTTCATACGCTATTTTAGGCGTTTGCGCATCGCTAATCCCATACGCAGAGCATAACCAATCACCTCGAAACGCTTACGAGTCGGCTATGGCCAAGCAAGCTCTTGGAGTATACTCAAGCAATTACTTCAACAGAGTAGATTCAAGAGCCCACCTCTTACACTATCCGCAGGTGCCCATAGTTACAACTAAAAGTACAATAGCAACTCAGTATAACAAGAGGCCTTCAGGACAAAACTGTATTGTAGCCGTGCTCACTTCTCAAAGCTATAATATGGAAGATGCGATAATCATGAATAAATCCTCAGTTGATAGAGGCTTGGTTAGATCAACATTCTTCAGAACCTATGAGGGTGAATCCAGGCAATATTTGGGTGGACTTAGAGATAAATTCGAGATCCCTGAACCTAACATTCGAGGATATAGAGGGGATCAATACTATAGACTGCTTGAAGAGGATGGAATAATCCTCGTGGAATCAGATGTAGAAGGTAACACAGTTCTTATAGGGCGAACCAGTCCTCCGAGATTCTTAGAAGAGTATCGGGAGTTTGAGGTCTCAGGTCCGGCCCGAAGGGATTCTTCTGTATGTATGCGCCCCTCAGAGTCGGGAACAGTAGATGCGGTGTTTGTAACGGAATCCATAAATGGAGATAGACTCGTTAAAGTTAAAGTTAGAGATACCAGAATCCCTGAGCTCGGTGATAAATTTGCTCCTAGACATGGACAGAAAGGAGTTATAGGTCTACTCGTCCCGTCTGATGATATGCCATTCACAGAGGATGGCATAATACCTGACATAATAATAAATCCACACGCGTTTCCATCAAGAATGACTATAGGTCAATTTATAGAATCAATAGCGGGAAAAATGGGTGCCGCCGAAGGTAGATTTATCGATGGAACTCCATTCAATAGGGAGGATCCCAAGTCATTAAGGAAGCAACTTCTAAAGGCGGGTTTCCAACATAATGGACGAGAAGTGCTTTACAGTGGCATAAATGGAGAAAAACTTGAAGTAGACGTCTTCATAGGAGTGGTATATTACCAGAAACTACATCACATGATAACAGATAAAATACATGCCCGAGCTAGAGGACAGGTACAGATGCTTACTAGGCAGCCCACAGAAGGAAGAGCACGTGGAGGAGGTTTGAGATTTGGGGAGATGGAACGTGACTGCCTGATAGGTCATGGAACTTCAGCACTTTTAATGGATAGACTACTTGAAGAATCGGATAAGACTACAATCCTCATATGTGAAGAATGCGGCTTAATAGCATACTACGATATTAAACAGAATCGCTATGTATGCCGTATATGCGGTGAAAAGGCGAAAATTTCTTCAGTGGCACTCTCGTATGCGTTCAAGCTTCTACTTCAAGAGTTAATAGCCTTAGGCATAGCTCCTAGGATTGAGTTAAAGGGGAGAGCATAAAAATGTTCATTAGTGAAGAACTCCATAAGGCGGCTAGCTCAATAAGCTTCGAACTCCAATCCCCCAATGAAATTAGGAGGATGTCAGTAGTTGAAATTCAGACAGCTGATACTTATGATGAGGATGGAGTCCCTATCTCAACTGGACTAATGGATGGGAAACTCGGAACATTGGAGCCTAGACAGAAATGTAAAACCTGTGGGAATACCGCTGTTAACTGTCCAGGGCACTTCGGTCACATAGAATTGGCTGAACCTGTCATCCACGTATCATTTGTAAAAGTTGTACATAAGCTTCTTACAGCTACATGTAGAAGCTGCGGTAAGATACTCCTCCCAGATGCTCGCATATCCTTATACGTAAGCGAGATAGAACGTCAAAAGGAGATACTCAATACGATACCTGAAAGCATCTTCGACGCGATATACAAGGAGACTAAAAAATCCAAGGAATGCCCGCATTGTGGAATTGAACAATATGAGATTGAATATATAAAGCCTACCACCTTCCATGAACTCCGAGAGGGAGGAGCGGTCAGATTAACTTCGGGAGCTATAAGAGAACGGCTTGAAAGGATCCCAGATGAAGACCTCGCCTTATTCGGAGTAAACTATAAATCAACTAGACCTGAATGGATCGTACTTCAAGTACTTCAAGTGCCTCCCGTAACTGTAAGACCATCAATAACCCTAGAGTCTGGAGTACGATCCGAGGATGACCTAACACATAAATTAGTGGATATAATAAGGATAAATCAGAAACTTGGAGAGGCTCTAGACTCAGGAGTACCAGTTAACATAATCCAAGAGCTTCATGACCTACTTCAATATCATGTTACTACATATTTCGATAATGAAGTATCGGGAATACCTCCAGCAAGACATAGATCGGGCAGGGCCTTGAAGACCTTATCACAACGGCTTAAGGGCAAAGAAGGACGGTTCAGAGGCAACCTCTCAGGTAAAAGGGTTGACTTCTCGGCAAGGACTGTCATATCTCCTGACCCCAATCTTGAGCTTAATGAGGTGGGCGTACCATTAGCTATAGCCTCGAAATTGACGGTTCCAGTCAAGATTACACCTTGGAACTTAGAAGGGATGAGAGAACTGGTGCGTAATGGTCCAGATAAGTATCCTGGAGCGTTATATGTAATTCGACCCGACAAACGCAGGATAAGACTCGAATTCGTCGCTGAAAGAGAGGAACTAGCCGAAGCTTTACAACCTGGCTTCGTAGTAGAGAGACACCTAAGGAACGGGGATATAGTCCTCTTCAACAGGCAGCCGTCCCTGCACCGAATGTCTATTATGGCGCATAAAGTTAAGGTCCTTCCCTATAAGACGTTCAGACTCAATCCATGTGTATGTCCACCATATAATGCTGACTTTGATGGAGACGAGATGAACCTTCACGCTCCTCAAAACGAAGAAGCTCGTACTGAGGCGAGGCTCTTAATGGAAGTTCAAGATCAGATATTATCGCCTAGATATGGCGGTCCGTTAATCGGAGCGATTAGAGACCATTTAAGTGCAGC
>CAYFVN010000171.1:0-3546 GCA_964346575.1 uncultured Candidatus Bathyarchaeia archaeon | reverse complement strand
CAACCATATCCACATCGTCTCTTTGCAAGGCATCCTGCATCTCTGAATAGCCGTAGTACGCCTCGGCTCCAAAATGCTCTGCCACTAATTTAGCTTTATTTTTATTTCTCCCTCCAACTATTGCAATTAGTTTTGCGTTGGGATTTTTAATAAGTTGTGGCAAGTGATTATTTGTAGTGCTGAAGCCGCTTCCAATAACTGCAATCCCGACTTTTTTATTCAAAATTAAACACCATTTACACTATTGAATCAAAGACGTTATCTTCTATTTGAATGATCCTCTGCACTAAAATAATGAGGGTGCGTATAAATAATTTTTTATACTTTTAACAATGCACTAAAAAAAAACTGATTTATTTTTAACATTGTTAAAAATAACCGATCGTTTATAGAATAAGTTTTAAATATATTTCAATATATAGTTATCCACACGCGTGCATACACGTGTATGAAAAAGTGGTTAAATTGGCTGAAGAAAAAAAGGTTTCAAGACGAAGTTACGTAAAATATGCAGCTGCTGGTGTTGTGATAGTTGGCGGTGCCGCGGCAGGAGCATACTATGCCACAAGACCCACTGCTGAGCCTACGCCCACTCCGGGTCCTCCTCCGGGTGAGGAAATGGTTCTCGATTTTGTGATGTGGGCTGCAAACACACCCCTACAAGAGAGAAATATGGCCGAATTCTCAAAGGCGTATCAAAGGGATGCTGGGGTCAATCTCAAATGTAATCTGACAAGCATACCCTACGATGCCTACAAAGCATCGATTATTTCAAGGTTCGAGGGTGGGACGAAGACAGATGTGCTGTATGTTGAAGACAATTGGTTCTCACTCTGGGAGAATGCGGGTTGGATAGAACCTATAGAGAAATATCGTCCTTACATCGCAACAAAATATAAACCCGATCTTGTGCCCGGTGTTCTTGATGCTCTGATAAGCAGACATCCAGATTACAAAGGATTGTTGATCGGACTTCCGTACTACGTTGATACATTGACATTCATGTATAATAAGGACATGACAGACGAGGCTGGCCTAGACGAGCCTCCGACTACATGGGACGAGGTATTGGATCATGCTGAGATAATAAAAAATGCAGGGATTCTCGATCGACCGATCAGCTTTGCTTGGAAGCTTGCCGAGTGGACATTTGAGGAATCCACCTTTGCGATGCTGTATTCGAGGGGGGAGAAAATGCTCAATCCGGATGGCACAGCGAACCTCGACGAGGGAAGCGCGATGCATCAAGTCCTACAGTGGATAGAAGAGGGCGGTGCTAAACGGAAGGTCATAGACACCAAATCAGCTGAGTTCGTCTCGGAAGACGTACTGAACGCCTTGAAGGGAAGAGTCTGTGCCTACACAGTACTCCCATCGTACTTCCTGTTCTTCACGAACGTCTCCGATGCGCCTGGAGCAGGGCAAGTCGTCAACGCTATGATGCCCGGCAATTCCGATACTACAGAGCTCGTCAGGTTCTACGCCTTGACGAATCAAGCTCAGGAAAGAGGGGAAGACTTTCTCGACGCTTGCGCCTCTTTTATGGAATGGGAAGGTGGAATGTATGATAGAATGGGTATAGGCGAGGAAGTCTACATAAAACCAAAGGAATACGCTTTATCTGATGGATTGCCCTTCGGTTTGATCGGTCTCTTCGACGACCCAGCTGTAAAGAATTCCATGCAGGGATGGGTAGATCAGGACATTTTCATGGAGCAGTTCAAGCAGACATTTTACATTGGGGCCAAGTGGGAGCTATTCTGGGAGGAATGGCGACCGATCTTTGAGAGGGAGGTTCAGAACGTCATGGCAGGCGTCAGCACAGCAGATGAAAGCCTTCCACGAATCAGAGACTCATGGAATAACTTAAAGGGGTCATAATAACCCCCAAATACCCTTTTTTTTTGAATATGAATATTAAGTACTTGATCGGGGATACGGAAGTATATGGCTGGTTCCAGAAAAAGGAGTTCACATCGTGGAGACATAAGGTTCGGTTATCTTTCAGTAATCCCCGCGCTCATAATAATGAGTTTCTTCAGCGCTGCGCCCTTAATATATGCTTTGGTCCTGAGTTTCCAAGATTATGATCTAACCAAACCAGGGGAGGAGCATCCTTTCATCGGGGTGCAGAACTACAGTGAGTTGACGGCGAACACGTTCTTCTTTCCGTCGCTGACTAATACCATCATTTTCACACTGGGAGCTCTATTAAGCGTATTTATTCTCAGCCTAGCCTTCGCCTTGGTCTTGAATGAACAGTTCAAGGGCAACACGTGGGTTAGAGTCGCGCTCCTTGTACCGTGGGCTATTCCAGAGATAGCGAACGCTCTCGGCTGGAAATGGATTTTTGACAGTAACTGGGGAGTATGGAATGGCATAATGGTGCATGGACTCCATCTCTTTACCGATTACCAGTCTTGGTTAGGAAACCCCGACTTCGCGATGTTCGGAATAATTGTGCCTCATGTTTGGAGAGAGGTGCCGCTTGCGACGATACTGCTTATGGCAGGCATCTCGACTGTGCCTCCGAGTCTCTATGAGGCGGCGACATTGGATGGCGCCAATGCGCTTGGGCGGTTTAGGAAAGTGACACTCCCAATGCTGAGGCCGATCATCCAACTTGTCCTCGTATATGAAACGATTGCGGGGATAACATCCTTTGCATACGTATGGCTTCTAACCGGGGGCGGTCCCGGCTACACAACGACCACGTTCTCGTGGCTTGTCTGGATGACAAGCTTCAGCTTCGGTAATATTGGGCAGGGAAGTGCCGTCGCAGTAGTTATGTCACTAACAGCGATCGTTTTCATCTTGCTCTATTTCCGTCTTCTGCCCACTAAGGAATTCGGAGTCGTAGCGGTGAGGTGAACGTGCTTTGGTCCTAAATTCAATAAGGAAACGTTCACGATTGAAGGCGGTTACCGTAGTGAGTCTATCGGCAGTGATCGTCTTTTTCTTGCTGTCTCCAGTAGTTTGGATAGTGATCACCAGCTTTACAGCTGAGGACTCATTATATTATAGACCTCCCAAAATTCTTCCGGATGGACCGTACTTCCCGAACTACCAATTTATCTGGATACAACTTACAGCGGGGGCGGAACTTGAGGCGGGGAATGTAACAGCTCTCTATCAAGTAAAAGGGACTCTACCCGGTGCTCTGGCGGAAGCTCGTGGCATGCCAGGCTCTGTCCTAAACAGTCTCATAGTAGCATCAAGCACGACAGCCCTATGCCTAGTAGCGGGTATGACAGCTGCATATACTTTCGCTCGTGTTCCAATACTTGGTTCAAAAAAACTGCTGTTCTATGTTTTCCTAAGCAGACTTCTTCCGCCTATTGCGATTCTCATTCCAGTATACATTGTGTTCAGGACGCTCGGTCTTCTCGACACACTTGCCTCAATCATATTTATTCATACATCGTTTGCGATGCCCTTTTTCGTATGGATTATGTACGTTCACTTCAAGTCTGTGCCTCAAAGCGTCGAGGACTCGGCAAGAGTTGATGGGTGTTCCCGGTTTAAGGTTTTAACCAAGATAATGAT
>CAYFVN010000170.1:0-5689 GCA_964346575.1 uncultured Candidatus Bathyarchaeia archaeon | reverse complement strand
TATTCTCCCTCTCCTCTGATTATAGCGTCCGTATAATTTTCTCTGAGCGCTTCATCGGCCTTGAATGTTACATGTGGACCCCCGAGAACCGTGAATATATCTTCATCCATCTCTTTAGCCGCTTTACCAATCTTTACGGCATTTTTATACGTATATGTCGCCGCGGATACACCGACCAGCCTAGGCTTCTCTCTTTTAATGATTTCAGTAACTTCGTCTAAGGCTAGATTTTCTATAGCAGCATCCACGATCTTGACGTCGAAGCCTCCGGAGATCAGCGTGGAAGCTATATAAGCCAAACCTAGGGGGGGACATAAGACCACTTCTCTGACATATGCATCCATGGGTGGAGGGAGGGCGGGTTGGACTAGTAGAACATCGCTCACTGAATTTCAGCCTACCTCCAATCGGAATTCCATCAGACTAGGTCTATTAATGCTTTAACGGATATCTCTTTTGTGTATAATATAATTTTTTCGATAAGTATTAGCTCGCGTCGTCTTCATCGAATGTTTCTACAAAAAAGATGTATTGAGATCGTAAGTTTCATGTTATGTATGATTCTAACGGATTAAACCACCGTCCAGTTACGGGAGTTTAAGCGTACTATTTATCCATTCTCTCGAAATGGTTTACTTTGATTCAATTAGCCCGGAGCTAAATTAGTATTGTTGTCAAAAGAAACTATCATTCTATAACGCTATAAGAGTTGAAAGGATCGGTTATATTTTTTTGATTATACGGAACATGTAAGAAACATTCAGCACGCACTATTTTTACGCATGGGTTCCTATGTAGTAGAGTAAGAGAAATCCCATTATGAAGATTAACGTATAGACTCCAGCTAAAGCTGCGACATACCTTTTTTTATGAGTAAACTTCCAGACAAGGCCTAAAGTGATCGTGACGAAAGCCCATACTGGCAGCCTCAAAACGATAATGTTATTCCATAAAGGGAGTGCTGTAGGGTAAGGCCAGATAGCGGAGCCGAAAAACAAAGTTATAGGAAGAAATCTAAATATCACAATTAAAACATAAGACGTATTTTTTGTTGGGTACGGTGAATTTATCACTATCGTTTCATGGGAATGCATAATAAGAAGTCGCGCGCGCTAAGTTACATTTTCTTTTTCTCACCTACACAACCGAAACATGTTTAAATAAGGCCGGTTAGGGTTTAGGGAGATGAGGTGTTCAGTGGTTGAGTGAAGTTGCATCCCTCACCATTCCTATGTGTATTTGGTGTGACAAGTTAATTCTTCCCGATGAAGAGGCAGTGAATTTTTCATGTCCAAGTTGCGGCAGGGTTTCTATCTGGCGATGCGAAAAATGTAGAGGTTTCGGGCGCCCATACAGATGCCCCAAATGCGGGTCTGAAGGGCCCTAACATTAGGTGGCTGATTTTGGCTGAAATGTTGGCGTCGATCAAAGTCCTCCCAACAGAAGCCGGCATAGACTTGGAGCCCATTAAGAAAAGCATAAAAAATTCATTACCCAGAAATGTTAAGCTTTACAAGGTAGTGGAAGAGCCGATCGCCTTTGGATTGGTGTCCCTCATAGTTCATCTAATACTTAACGAAGACGATCCTCGAAGTTTGGAGGGTGTAGAGGAATCTCTTAAACTTATTAAAAGCGTAGGCGAGATCCAAGTAATAGGAATGACGCGCCTAGGGTGAGGTCTTCAATAAATATATAAAATTACATTTCCCTTTAATTTCATAAACCTTCAAACTGAAATCATTAGGCATATACATTAAACATAATATTAAAGTAATAGTTAGGAAAAATTTCACTACAGGAATATAAGAGCAGTGGCAGGTTTGTCTGAAGGAGAGATACAGCTCAGAATTGGGGACGCCAAGCAAAGGGACGTTGGACACGGCAAGGTGAGGATGGACAATCGAGCTATGCAGAAGCTCGGAATAACCGCGGGTGACTTTGTGGAGATCAGAAGTAAGAAGAAGACCATAGCAATATCTTGGCCTGCTTATGCGGAAGATCAGGGTCAAGACATAATCCGCATGGATGGACTCATACGCCGTAACGCTGGGGTGGCCTTGAATGAATACGTGATGATCAGAAAAGCAGAGGTTACCGAAGCATCCCTCATAGTATTCGCCCCTACCGACGTAAGGTTGAACGTAGATGATGAGTTCATAAACTTCGTACACAGAAGGTTCATGGATATGCCGTTCGTCGAAGGGGATATGGCTATGCTCTCCATATTCGGAAGTGCCATACCGCTCATAGTTGCAAGGATCCGTCCGAAGGGGCCGGTTAATGTCACGGAATCCACAAAGATCCAAGTCTTGAGCGAGCCGACTCCGGAGAAGAAAGGCATATCGGTGGTCACGTATGAGGATATAGGCGGACTCAAAGGGGCTATTCAGAGAATTAGAGAGATGGTTGAGCTTCCGTTAAGGCATCCAGAGTTGTTCCAAAGGCTGGGCATTGAACCGCCTAGGGGCGTGTTTCTATACGGGCCGCCCGGCTGCGGCAAAACCCTACTTGCAAAGGCCGTAGCCAACGAGGGGGACGCCAACTTCTACGTCATATCGGGACCCGAGATAATGAGCAAATTTTACGGAGAATCCGAGGCTAGGTTAAGGGAGATATTTCAGAAGGCTCAAGAGACAGCCCCGGGCATCATATTCATCGACGAGATGGACGCTATAGCACCTAAAAGGGAGGAGGTAACCGGAGAGGTTGAGCGTAGAGTCGTAGCCCAGCTGCTCTCACTAATGGATGGGATAGGATCTAGAGGAAACATAATAGTCATAGGAGCAACCAATAGGCCGAACGCCATAGACCCCGCCTTGAGGAGGCCAGGCCGATTCGACCGGGAGATCGAGATAGGAGTACCAGACAAGAGAGGCAGACACGAGATACTGCAGATCCATACGAGGAACATGCCTTTAGCCGAGGACATGGACTTAAATAAGTTGGGAGGCATAACGCACGGCTATACTGGAGCCGATCTAGCCGCCTTGTGCCGTGAAGCGGCCATGAAGGCTCTACGCAGATACCTCCCCGAGATAAACTTGGAGGAGGAGCGCATACCCGCTGAAACCCTCGATAAGATGATGGTCACGATGGGAGATTTCCAAGCCGCTTACAGTGAAGTGACTCCCACAGCTATGAGAGAGGTCTACGTTGAGGTGCCAACCGTCAGATGGAAGGACGTGGGAGGCCTGGAAAAGGTGAAGGAGGAGCTTATAGAGGCGGTCGAGTGGCCTCTAAAGAAGCCTGAGTCATTTAAGAAACTCGGGATTAAACCTCCGAAAGGTATAATGGTGTATGGGCCGCCCGGCTGCGGCAAAACCCTACTTGCAAAGGCCGTAGCCAACGAAAGTGAGGCTAACTTCATATCCATTAAAGGCCCGGAAGTATTCAGCAAGTGGGTTGGAGAGGCCGAGAAAGCGATCAGAGAGGTCTTCCGGAAGGCCAGGACCGCATCTCCCGCCATAATCTTCTTTGACGAGATCGACGCCTTGGCTCCTAGGCGTGGAGCAGGATACGCAGACTCGGGCGTGACGGAGAGGGTCATAAGCCAACTCCTAACCGAGCTTGATGGGATAGAAGCTCTGAATAACGTGGTAGTGATGGCTGCGACCAACCGCCCGGATATGTTGGATCCCGCTCTGCTAAGGCCTGGAAGGTTTGACAGGCTCATATATGTACCATCGCCGGACCATAAGACATTGATCCAGATATTCAAGATCCATTCTGAGAACATGCCACTCTCGGATGATGTAAACTTGAAGGATCTTGCTCGAATGTGTGGGGGATATTCAGGAGCCGATGTGGAGGCTCTATGCCGCGAGGCTGCTCTCAACACCCTTAGGAGGAACCACGGGGCAACTAAGGTTAAGTATGAGGACTTCAGGGGTGCTATGGAACAGATTAAACCTAGCATAACACCCGACATGGAGAACTGGTACCTGACCTTCTTAAAACGACTGAGAAAAGAGAAGGCCGCTCCACCTATGACCATAAGCTAGCGAACATTGAGCGGAGGATTTAACGATGTATAGAATCTGGAATCCCCTACCCCTAAACGTAGCTATAATTGAGATCCTTCAAAAGAGGGGAACCTCGGTAGACACTGAACTACTAAAAGGATTGGAAAAAAATTTCGGAAATCTTAGCTATCGTGAGTTGAACGATGCCTTAATGAGACTCGAGTTGAGGGGACTCGTAAGGATATCAAGACTAGCCAAAGGTAAACGTAACGTCGAACTTTTAGAGAGGGTTCGATGAAAAAATTTTGGACCGAAAAGCAGCCACAGCCATTATAGGATCGGGGCCCGCCGGATCTTACGCCGCTTGGAAACTCGCTTCGAAGGGTCTCTCCCCTATAGTATTGGAGGAACACCCCCATCCTGGATATCCTGAGCATTGCACCGGACATATCCCAACAGGCATATTGGAGCGTATGAATCCGAAGCCTCCCGGAAGGTTGATCCAAAACAAGTTTAAGGGTCTCATATTACATCTACCAGATAACACGATGTTGGAAATTTCCTTCGAGAAACTTTCCACATGCCTAATCGATAGAGCAGCTTTTGACGTATGGCTAGCTGAGGAAGCCTCCAGAGAAGGCGCAGAATATCGCTTCTCGTCTAGAGTAGAAAACATATCCGTTGGAGATACTGCTGAGCTGACCGTAAGTGATGTAACCGCTAAAAAACTTTACAGTCTAGATGCAGAATTGATCCTTGACGGAGAAGGGTGGCCTCCAAGACTCCTAGAAAGGCTGGGATTGGGAGTAACTCCGTTATCGAATCTTAAAGTGGTTAAAACTGCGCAGGGCTGGTTTGAAGGTTTGAATGGTATAGATCCTGACTTTATCGAGATCTACCTCTCAAGCCGTTATGCTCCCGGCTTCTATGCTTGGGTGGCACCCATCGGAGAGGATACTGCCAAGGTGGGTCTAGCATCGACGGTAGGGAATCCAATCCTGCTTCTAAAAGATTTCATGGAGAAGCATCCAGCAGCCTCTGAGAAGCTTAATGCGGCTCACAAAGAACGGATGGTTGGGCATCGAATACCGTTGGGATCACCTATTCTAAGAGCCTTCGACCGGATTATACCGATCGGGGACGCTGCTCTTCACACCAAACCCATTACTGGAGGGGGGATAATCTTCTCGCTCGCACTTTCCTCCTTATCAGCCGAGGCGATAGCTGAAGCCTCGGTCAATGGCGATCATATATCCATTGCCAGTTCATACTCCAGGAGAGTTAGAGCTTTTAAGCCCTTTTTCAGGTTCATGAAGAACGCCAGAGATTTCATCGACTCCATGAACGATGATGAAATCACAAAGATCATAGTAAACGCCTATAAGTCTAACATTCTACCCGAAGCTTTGGAGGGGGTCTATCCAGAGAATTATTATCACCCTATAAATGTTCCAAAGTCCCTTAGAAGGGCGGGGTGGTCCAGTGCCTTAGCCACAGCCTTATACGCTATTTGGGTTAAACCCATTGAGACAATTAAGCTCATGGCTTCGTTGATCTCCATGATGGGTAGACACTCACTTTCGCTCAAACTCGATCCTTAATGTTAGATTCATCAAGTTTTTGGCGAGTTGCTTCGCTACGTCGAGACTCAGAGGCATCCTTCTAGGCTCTCTGCCTTGTAGGATTACCTTAGTCTCTGTTGTTCCATCTGGCAACCACACCGTGTT
>CAYFVN010000169.1:0-9375 GCA_964346575.1 uncultured Candidatus Bathyarchaeia archaeon | reverse complement strand
GGATATACTACTCAACCCTATGAGGTGTGCTATGGACTATATAAAGTAATGGTTTTGAACCCGAAAGTTGGTGGACCGAGCGGGATTTGAACCCGCGACCTTCCGCATTCAGGGTTGTTTTAACGTGCCAAGCGGACGATTTAGTAGCAGTCCTATGGTTTTAGGATCCCGCTCATACCAGGCTGATCTACCGGCCCAAACCGTTAATGCTATATATTCTACGTTTCCACCAATTGACGGCAACCAAATTATCACGTAAGTCAATATTAAATGTTTGTTTCTATGAGCAAATACTGGAAAATTAAATTCATCCATTATTTACCAAGATTCGAGTGGTACAGTTACTTTTTCCGTAAATCCGATTTCAAGATAGAAAGTTCGACTTGCCGCGTATATACTTTATAATTGAGTTTCTTACCATGGTTTGAATATAAAGTTCCTAGTCGATCATCAATCAATAGAGTGGAAACTATATGATCAGTATTTTAACACCGCGGTGAGGGGCAAGTGGTCTGAGGTGCCCTTCCTTGTGTCCTTTCTGAAACCGCGTGGGCGCTTCGATCTTGTCGCTACCAAAGAATCACGGAAGACGTCCACGCTGTCTAAGTCAAGAGTCAACCCTGATCCGGTCAATAAACCACGGCTTACGACCAACTGATCTAACACTTGATAGCGATTAGCGAACTTTTCACCGCTTCTTAGCTCATCCATAAAGTAAGTTCCAACATTTCGTAGAGGGAGAAACTTCCAAGCCGTGTTGAAAAGGAACACTTCCCGTGCTCGGTAATCGGCGGTATGTCTTTCGAAGCCGTCAATGTCATTCGTTTCGCCTATAACACGGTCTAAATCGTTCGAGGCTCGGAGATGATCAACCACGCTCCGATCACCGGGCTCGTCGTTGAAATCCCCCACAACCATCACTTTAGTCTCCCATTTCTCTCTGACACGACTCAATTCGTTCTCCGCCCGCAGCCGCTCATATTCCTCAGGATCAGCCTTAACGTACGATTCTACTAGGTAAGCGATATGCTCGGCGACTGCACAGCGTATGGGCTCACTGCGGTATCTTCCGAGCTTACGGGAAGGCCAATGACTAGCGATGACAACTAGTTCTTCGTCGGTATCCAGAACTTTGAAGACTACACTAAAAATATCCCTTGTCCGATACCTCAAATGGACCACCTCGGAAGATTTGGATTTGATCTCCAGTTTACGTCTATTGTAAGCTATGGCCACGTCGATTCCACGAAGATCGCTAGTACCGCTGGGATCGGAAACCACTTTAAGGTCATGATCGCCCATCTCGTCGATCAGATCCTCTAATAAGGCGTCTTTTTCAATCTCAGCTACTGCGAGTAGATCCAGTCTGGCACCATTATGTGTAGCATTTAATGCTTGGGCAAGGTTTGCCCTCTTCGCCTCGAATACCTCCTGTACCCAGCCATAGGCGGCTGTGTACTTGAAATCCTTTGATATGGGATCGTCAGAGGTGTCAAAGAAGTTTTGAAGATTCCACCATGCAAAATTGATTGTTGCCATGACTTCAACTATATGGGTAAGTGCTTAAGAATTTAATTTTAAACATAATTAATGATTTCAGATTTCTCCAATTTAATATTCCCTAGAGTTCTTCTTGAAGCCTTCCTAATATTATAGTTTTCATTCCAATTGATTTTAAGTTAATGAGGGAAAACTTGAAATTCAGGTATTGATACTTTATAAGCCGTAAAGTTTAAACCCTATAAGAGTTAGTGGAGAGGGGAATCTAAACAATTGGAGGTGCGAAGAGCGCAATGAACTACATATATGCGGCTCTCCTACTGCATGAAGCTAAGCAGCCTATAGACGAAGAGAAGCTTAAGAACGTCCTAGAGGCCGCTGGGATAAATCCAGATGAAAGCAGGGTGAAGGGTTTAGTGGCTGCCCTATCCGAGATAGACGTCGATGAGACTCTTAAAGCAGTTACAGTAGCTCCGGCTCCGACCCCAGCTCCAGCCCAGCCAGCCGAAGAGAAGCCTGCGACGGAAAAGAAGGAGAAGAAGAAACCTGAGGAGGAAGAGAAGAAAGGAGAGGAGGCCTTAGAAGGCTTAGGAAGCCTCTTCGGCTAGCTTCAATTATTTTCTAGGAGAACCCGCTCTATGGAGATAACGGAAGAGGAGTTCTCCATACCTTTCTTCAAGGATAACGGATTCACACGCCTCAGATGCCCGGTGTGCGGCGCTCATTACTGGACTCAGAATCCAGATTCAGAGAACTGCGGAGACGCTCCATGCCAACCCTACACGTTTATAGGAAACCCGCCGACCAAAGTAAGGTATTCATTGAATGAGATGCGACTGAAATTCATAAAGCACTTCGAGAATCAAGGCCATAAGCCTATACTCCCGTACCAAATTGTTGCCAGGTGGAGCGACGACGTCTATATGTTTGGTGCATCCATATACAACTTCCAACCATACGTCACGGAAGGGTTAATTCCCCCTCCGGCAAATCCTCTAGTGGTAAGTCAGCCCTGTATAAGGTTGACTGACCTTGACCTGGTGGGTCCAACAAACGGCCGACACCTAACCATCTTCGAGATGGGGGGCGCGCACGCTTTCAACTTCCCTGACAAGGAGGTTTACTGGAAAGACGACACCATTAGGCTTCACCATGAACTCCTAACCGGAGAGTTGGGGGTAAGATCCGAGGACGTGATGTACAAGGAGCATTTCTGGTCTGGTGGTGGTAACGCAGGACCGGACGTGGAGGCATCCGTTTCCGGTTTAGAGATTTCAACCCTAGTTTTCATGAAGTATAAGACACATAACGGAGAGCTCATCGAAGTTCCTATCAGGACGGTAGATACAGGCTATGGTATAGAGAGGTGGACATGGCTCAGCCAAGGCTCACCCAGCGGCTTCCACGCCATATACTCAACGGTCTTAGATGAGATCGCTAGATCAGCTGACGTAGAGCTGGATCTAGATCTGATCGCCGAAAGCACCACTCTCTCGAGTATGGTAAACTTAGAGACCGTTCAAAACCGGATAGATACGCGTAAGAAGATAGCCCAAAGACATGGAACGGACTGGGAGGAGATACATAGGATCTTAACGGCTGTTGAGGAGATCTATGCCATAGCTGATCACACGAAAGCCCTCGCGTTCATACTATCGGAGGGTGTGATACCGTCCAACGTCGAGGAAGCATACCTAGCCCGTCTCCTAGCCCGGAGAGCGCTACGTATGATAAGACGTCTAAACTTGGAGGATGAAGTTTTAATCAGAATAGCCGATAGGCAGATCCATTACTGGGGGGAGGCATTTCCCCAGCTGAAAGATACGAGGCAGGAGATATTAGAAGCGCTCAACGTGGAGACCGAGAAGTATAGGCGAACTTTACAGAAAGGGACTGAAAAGCTCAATAGGATAGTTCAACGACTTAAAACCGAAGGCCTTCAGCGGATCCCTGTTGATGTACTGATCCAGCTTTACGACTCCCACGGCTTGGATCCGGAGACAGTTAAGGAGCTCGCGGGAGACGTGGAGGTCAGTCCACCCGAAGACTTCTACAGTCGGATAGCACAGAGGCATTTAACAGCGAAGGGTACTGAGCCTACCTTTGAGCCCAGGTTGGAATCGAAGGTTGAAGGTATACCCTCTACAAAGCCCTTATACTACGAGGATCCCGAGATGAGGCGTTTCACAGCCAGCGTTTTGGCTGTTCTGGACGGGGAGTACGTAGTCCTCGATCGAACGGGTTTCTACCCCGAAGGTGGGGGGCAGGTGGCCGACAGCGGCAACTTGAAATTTTATGGTGAGATACACCCCGTCGTAGACGTCCAGAGAGTGGAAAATCTTGTTCTCCATAAAATTGAGGGGACCACACCGCTGGTTGGAGCCACCGTGGATGGGGAGATAGATTGGGAGAGGAGGTGGAGCTTGATGCGTCATCATACAGCCACGCACATACTGATAGGGGCTGCTCGCAGGCTCCTGGGGAACCACGCGTGGCAAGCCGGCGCCCGTAAGGACGTTGACAAGAGCCGTCTTGACATAACTCATTACCGTCACCTGACCACCGAGGATGTTTCCCGTCTGGAGGAGATGGCCTGCAACTTGATCACCCAGGATATTCCTGTTGAAGCCTCTTGGATGCTCAGGGAGGAGGCTGAGAGGCGTTATGGCTTCAGGATATATCAGGGAGGGGCTGTACCTGGAAGAGAGCTTCGGATCGTAAAGATAAGAGACTGGGACGTTGAGGCCTGCGGAGGGACACACTGCGATCGAACCGGACAGGTGGGCATCATAAAGATATTGAATGTCGAACACCCTCAAGACGGTGTGGAACGCCTAGTGTTCGCCACCGGTTCCCAAGCCCTAAGATACATTCAGGAGGCTTATAGAGTGGTAGAGGAGCTGTCCAAAGACCTTCAAGTTCCTCAGGGAAGGGTGCTCCAAGATGTGAAGGCCCTAATGGAGAAGGGGAAAACCCTGGAGAGGGAGCTTGCTAAATTCATGAGATCGGCATCAGCCGAGCGTGCCGAGGAGCTTCTTGGAAAAGTTGTGGAGATGGATGGAGTTAAGCTGGTGAAGGCTGAGCTTGAAGGTGTGGGTGAGGCGGAGGCTTTGGAGATATCGAGCCAAATATCCGAACGGGAACCCTCCTCGGTCACGGTGCTTGCTTTCGAGAGCGGTGACACCGCTAGGATAGTGGTGTCCGCCGGTGAGGACGCCATCTCTAAAGGTTTTGATGCAGGGGAGATCGCTAAGGCTCTTGCTCCCTATATAGATGGGGGTGGAGGAGGTAAACCGTACTTCGGTCAGGCGGGAGGAAGGGATCCATCCGGATCCCGGAAGGCGTTGCTCGAGGTAGAGAAGGTCTTGAAGGAGATGCAGAGAGGTTGAGGGGTTCAGAGGCACGGGTAGATTGGAGAGTTATAGAGGATAGATGGTTGAAGGCTTGGGATGATAAGCGCGTATTCGAAGCTGACGCCGATCCAGAGAGGGATAAGTTCTTCATAACGGTAGCCTATCCGTACCCCAACTCCCCACAACACATAGGCCATGGAAGAACCTACACCATAACCGACGTCTACGCGAGGTATCAGCGCATGAAGGGCTTCAACGTTCTCTTCCCCATGGCGTTCCACTACACTGGGACGCCTATATTGGCAATGTCGAAGCGCCTCGCGACGGGTGACGAAGAGCTCAGAAACACCTTCATCAAGATCTATAAGGTTCCACCTGAGACGTTGAAGGGCTTCGATAAACCACTTAACATCGCAAGGTACTTCCACGATGAGATAAAGAACGGTATGAAGGAGATGGGTTACTCCATAGACTGGCGTAGGGAGTTCACCACCATAGATCCACAGTATAGCAGATTCATAGAATGGCAGTTCGCTAAGTTGAAGGATAAGGAGCTGATATCTCAGGGAAGCCATCCAGTGGGCTGGTGCCCCAACTGCGGAAGTCCGGTTGGTCAGCACGACACAGTAGGAGATAAGGAGCCTGATATAGGCGAGTTCACCGTTATAAAGTTCCATTCGGATGGGAAGTTTCTACCCACCGCAACCCTGAGGCCTGAGACGGTCTTCGGCGTAACAAACATCTGGGTGAACCCTGAAGCCGACTACGTTGAGGCGCTGGTGGAAGGCGAGGCCCTAATCATAAGTGAGAGGGGAGCCGAGAAAATGGGGTACTTGGGAAAGAATATATCGGTCAGAGAGAGTTTCCCCGGTAGCCGCCTTGTAGGTAGTTGTGTGGAGAACCCCGCAACAAAGTTGAAGGTTCCGGTATTACCGGCCTCTTTCGTTGATCCAGGCAACGCTACGGGAGTGGTCATGTCTGTTCCAGCTCACGCACCCTTCGATTATCAAGCTTTGCTGGATTTGAAAGAGAGGAGGGAGGAGCTTAAACGTTACGACGTTGAACCGTCGCTTATAGATGGGTTGAAGCCCATCCCGGTTATAGAGGTAGAGGGTTTCTCGGATGTGCCCGCCAGAGATGTCATCAATAGGATGGGTATAAAGAGTCAGGATGATCCCCGGCTCGAGGATGCCACAGAGGAGGTTTACGGTAGGGAGTTCCATACAGGCGTCATGAGGGGTACGACCGGGGCGTATTCGGGTATGCCTGTCTCAAGGGCGAAGGAGTCCGTGAAGGAGGATCTGATTAGGCAGGGTTTAGGCGGTGTGACCTATGAGATCTTGAACCGCCCGGTCTTATGCAGGTGTGGGGGTGAATGCCTAGTTAAGATATTTGAGAATCAATGGTTCATTAATTACGCCGCCCGATCCTGGAAGGATTTAACCAAAGAATGTCTAGACAGGATGAAGATTATTCCTGTGGATGTACGTCTAGAGTTCGAGCATACGATAGAGTGGCTTAAGGAGAAGGCATGCGCAAGGAGGGAGGGGTTGGGAACCTCTCTGCCTTGGGATAAAGACTGGATCATTGAGAGCCTCTCGGATTCCGTGATCTATATGGCCTACTATACAGTGGCCCCACATTTGAACGGGATATCAGCTGAGAGGCTGCTCCCCCAATTGTTCGATCACATATTCCTGGGTAAGGGTGAACAGAGCAATGTTTCCCTCCAAACCGGGATAGAAGAGAAGTTGCTTGATGACATGAGGAGGGAGTTCACATACTTCTATCCGTTGGACAGTAGGGATTCGGGTAGGGATCTGATACCGAATCACCTATCCTTCTTCATATTCAACCATGTGGCCGTGTTTCCGAAGGAGCACTGGCCTGAGAGGATCGTAGTTAACGGGAGCGTCCTCATGGAGGGAAAGAAGATGTCGAAGTCTTTCGGTAACATTATTCCGCTAAGAGAGGCTGTCCGAGAGTTCGGCGTCGACCCACTGAGGCTGAGCCTTGTGGCCACGGCGGGGCTGCTTCAGGATGTGGATTTCAGCCCCGGCTTGGCCAGGAGTATGCGGGATAGGCTCGAACGCCTGTACGACTGGGCTCGATCCATAACGGGTAGGGGCGGCGACCAGTCCAGTGAAGGCTTCGGATGGGACCTTCCTGAGCGTTGGCTTTGGAGCCGGGTGAACAGGATAGTCAAGGAAGCCACCGCGGCTATGGATGAGTTTAGATTCAGGGACGCCGTTCAACTCGTACTGTACGCATCGGATCAGGACGTTCACAAATACGCTCGCCTCGCCTCTTCTCGGAGTGGAGGGGTGGAGGGAGATCACGACCTGCTTAGAAGGATTCTGGATCTAAGGATAAGGTTGTTGGCGCCTTTCACACCCTTCATATGCGAAGAGTTGTGGAGCCACCGAGGTGGAGGCGGCTTCGTATCCACTGCTGATTGGCCCAACTGCGTCGAAGAGGCCTTAGACGATGGCGTCGAGGAGGCTGTGAGCTTTCTAGATCGTATCGTAGAGGATGTGAAGAACGTGGTAAAGGTTTTGAAAGGTAAACCTGTGAAGGTGAGGCTTTACTCCGCCTCAAAGTTCAAGGTGGAAGCCTACAAGCGCATCCTCCGAGGCTCCTCCACGGGGGAGGCGATGAAGGCTCTAACCGAGGAGGGTTTAAACGCCTCCGAGGCTGGTAAATTGACCAAGGCCGTTAAACGCTGGACTTTAGATATGGCTAGGACGCCCGAATCTATGAGAGCGCAGCATGAAGCCTTCTTGGAGGAGTTTGATGACCTGACTGTTCTGAAGGATGCCGAAAGTTATCTGGAAGAGGAGTTGAATCTTCAGGTAGAGGTCTATTCCGAGGAAGACCCTCAGAAGGTCGATCCAGCCGGGAGGGCTGGAAGGGCCGAACCCCTGAAACCTGCAATCCACGTAGAAGTGAATCAGGAAACTTTATGAACTTAGCACCCCATACTCCGATATACGAGAAGGCTGGAGAATGGAGGGGCCCGTAGCTCAGTTGGATAGAGCGCTGGCCCTCTAAGCCGGAGGTCCGGGGTTCGAGTCCCCGCGGGCCCGCCATGTCATATGGGTTAAACAAAATTTAGCGCACACTAGACGGAGAAACCAGGCTGGGTGTGTGAAGCCTGGAACCCAACCTCCTTATTTACTTTCTCAATAAATCAAGTCGAATCCATCTCGCTCCAGAGTATCAATTTTAAAATATCGCTGTTGAGACACCTGTTCATATTTCAGAACAAGCGTTCTAAAAACTGGTTTTAAATTATAGTCCTAATCTTATATTTGTCACCAATGGAGGTTAAGTAATGAGTGTTAAAAACGAGTTTAAAACAGTTCTTACCGTAGCATTAGTGGTTCTTATCGCAATGAACGGATTAATTCTATATCAATCCCTAACTCCAGATTCATCTCAACCCTATCTTCCATATCAGGATTCAACGAATCGACAACAAAATACAAAACAGAAAATAATCTCGGTTTCGGGAATCGGAGTGGCAGCCGGAGAGCCAAATACAGCAGTTCTTTATCTAGGGGTTAAAACACAAGCTGAAACCGCCAGTAAAGCTCAAAACGACAATGCCGTCACAATGAACAATGTTCTCGAAGCTCTAAAAAGTTTAGGGATAACTGAGTCTGAGATAGAGACGACGATTTACACGTTATCTCCTATAACGATCTACCCAGACCGGGACAAGCCGCCAAAGATTGTAGGATATTTCTGCAGAAACAATATAGCGGTCATGGTCGAAGACGTTACTAAAGCGGGTCAAATAATCGACGCTACAGTCAAAGCCGGCGCTAACGAGGTGAACTCCATCCAATTTAAACTCAGCGATGAGATAGCACATAATCTGTATGAAAAAGCACTGGAGAACGCTCTCATAGACGCGGAGAAGAAGGCTGACGTGATAGGCAAAAGTTTAGGCGTTAAAATAATAGGCCCAATTGAAATAAGTATAGGACCAATCTACACACCAACACCGTCAAGATTTGAATCAGCTCTTGCAGAGGAAACACCAATCATTCCTGGTGAGCTAAAAATAACGGTAAATGTTCAAGTCTCGTATCTATACATTTAGAAGGTATTGTTTACATTTTTACGGATCGGAAGTGGGTAAGCTTTACCTTCCACTGTAAAGGTGAAGGATCCTCGACCGTCAACCTACCCGAAATATACTATTTTCCAACTGGCTCGACTCCCACCGGACCGATTTATTATGGGGGCTTTTTTTGTGATATTTTTCTTGAAGCGTCGGTGAGCCAATATGATCCTTCCAGGGCTCCCGTCGGCGGCTTCCTGACCTCAAGCGATAAGCTCGCCGTGCTGGCGCCCTACCTCGGCTTAGCAGGCTTAGTTGCAACAGTATCGGTAGCAGCCGTCATTATGAGAAGACGGAGAGGCTGACCGAACCCTTTCTTGAAGGAATCCTCCGCGAGCGGAGACGCACCCCCCACCCTAAAAGCGAAATAAAGCGCAATATTCTCCATTTAGA
>CAYFVN010000168.1:0-3064 GCA_964346575.1 uncultured Candidatus Bathyarchaeia archaeon | reverse complement strand
GCTCCCTCTTCGATGAACTGTATCAAGTTGACGCCGTCAAACTTTACGTCAGTATTGACATCGAGCAGGTCGAGTATGGTTGGTGCGAGATCGATGGTCCTAACGATTCCCTTCACCCTTCTACCTTTAGGCAGATCTCTATCCTTCATGATGCAGAACACTCTGACATCGTGATCGTACATTGTGCAATGCTCAGGATATGGGCCCGTAGCCCAACCAGCCTCTTGTCTGAAGGGGATCGGGTGATCGGCGAGGTCGGTTCCATGATCCGACATCAGGACCAGGGTCGTGTTATCGTATATGTCTAAATCCTTCAGAGCCTCAACAAGTAAGCCGATGAATCTCTCATCTACGCATTTGATCTTAGCGTCGTAGTAGTCGAACTCCGAGAGTTCTCCAGGCTTTATCCAGTTATTGAAGAGCATGCGCTTCTCCCCGATCCTATGAGTATCATATACATGGCCCCATAGGAAGAATTGGCTTGACTGCTCTCGGATCCAGTCTATAGCCCGTTCGATCCACCAATTGCCGAATACGCCTGTCTCTCCTCCGGGTACTTGGTGTAGGTCGATCTTATCGCCCTTGGGGATCTCTATCTTGAAGGCGCCGTGCAGATGATCCTCGATACTCGGCTCTTCAAAGTAATCGAAGCCTTTATTGAAGTTCAGTTTGGCCGGCATCAAAGGGTTTCCCAGATAGGCCGCTGTGGCGAAGCCCTTCTCTTTCAATATCTCCGCTATGTTTTTCTTTTGTACGGGAGTGTAAGCAGCTCTCATGCCATGCGTTGGTGGATAGGATCCTGTAAGTATCGAGGCATGGCTTGGCGGAGTGTAGTTCGATGCCGTGATGCAGGTTTCGAATAGGACGCCTTCTTCAGCGATCTTATCTATGTTAACCGTCTTAATCTTGTCATATCCATAGCAGCTTAGGTGATCAGCTCTAACCTCGTCCAAGGTAATTAAAATTAAGTTTTTCCTCTTCATGCCAAGTACACTGGTTCTTTATAATCGATAAAATGCTATAAAACTATTTAAGTTAAACTGGCGCTTATGGAGAAGACTTTCAATCGAGGGGCCTCTCCCGTTGGAAAGTTCGGTTTTACCTTATTTCCACTCGTAATGTAACGAGTGATAAAGAATGAAGTCAAATGTGGTTGTGCAGATTAGAAAAATATAAAATATCTTTTAATAGTTTATTATTCTACGTAACCCAGTGCCCTGAGCCTGGCTTCTATCCCTTTTTTGTCTTCCTTGCTGAATTCAGGGGCTCGCTTCGCAGCTGCTTGCCAGAGGGTCTCATTCATCCGCATTCTCCATTGGTGTACAAGCTTCTGCTCAGCGGCGGATCCACCCCCCTGTAGATTGCGCTGTTCACCAGGGTCTTCTAGTAGATTGTATAGGCCTTCTGTATTCTCCGTGAGGTTACGCATATACTTGTAATTGTCGGTGCGTATGGCTTGAAGTGCTCCAGGTCCTCTACGCTCGAAAAGGTCCTCTGCATACGCTACCAGTCCTCGGGACTCTCCACTCTCCATGAAGGGTAAAAGGCTTGTGCCATCAAACTCGATGTCCACTTTTATCCGACAGAGTTCGAGAAGTGTTGGGGCGATATCTATGGAGCGGACCATGCCATGTACATGCTTTCCTTCTGGGAGTCCTTCACCTTTCATGACACAGGAGACACGCAGATCTGTGTCCCACATGTTAGTGTGCTGCGGATATACCACGCCAACTCTCCAAGGTACCGGTTTTGCCGGGTGTTCTCCCATGGTGGTTCCGTGATCGGACATAATTATGATTGTGGTTTCGTCATATATGCCCTGCTTCCGAAGAGTTTCTATGAGTGGTCCCACTACTTCTCTATCCGCGAGTTTGATCTTTGCGTCGTAGTAGAAGAAGTCGGATAACTCCCCATCTTTCAACTTCCCTTGCTCAAGCAGGTACTCTTGGGATCCTTCATGAGTATCGTAGAAGTGGCCCCAAACGAAGAGGTTGGAGGAGCTATTGGCCTTTATCCAATCAAGCATCTTTGGAATCCACCAGTTTCCTATTATGAACATTTCCCTCTTTTCTTCACCAGGATATCTATGTCTCTCCCAGACCTCCTCACCCTCTTTTGGCTCATCGTAAAATTCGAAGCCCTTATTGAAGCCATGAATCGAACCGAGAATACCGCTGCCAACGAAGCCCGCCGTCTTATAGCCCTCCTCTTTAAGAATCTCAGCGATTGACGTAGCTTGCAGATAGCTGTAAGGATCCCTAACACCATGCACGTTCGGATAAACGCCGCAGAACAGCGATGCGTGACATATCGGAGTGAAATCTGATACTGCGATACAGGTGTCGAAGATAACGCCCTGACAAGCTATTACATCAATATTTTCGGTTCTAATCTTCTTATAACCATAACAACTTAAGTGGTCCGGCCTAACCTCGTCGAGGGTTATGAGAATTATGTTGCGTCGCTTCAATTCGATCGGTTATTTGATCGATTTATTGTTATTTAAAGTATTGCTCCGTGCAAAGTGAGGGAATAAGCTTCTGGGTACAAGTTTCAATATAATATATGAAATCCCTCAATTTAAATTATATGAGCGTGATGAAAGAGTAAAGTAAGTGACTGTGGAGTCATAGTGTGATGGAGATGCGAGTCATATCTAGACGGTTTGGAGTATCTGAAGTGGATATTGTGGAAACTGAGGATGTTGAACTGAAAGACCCCCTCGTCATCTTGGGATTTGTTGGCGCTGGATTAGTGGGTGGAATCGCGGTTACCCATGTTACTGACCAAATGAAAATGAAGGAGGTCGCACATATACGATCAAGGTACATGCCTTCCGCGGTGGTTTTTATAGATGGCAAGTTGAGGCATCCATTTAGAATCTACTCCAGTTCTGATGGAAACTTGTGTGCGGTTGTATGCGAGGTGCCGCTGCTCTCCGAAGGCCATTACCCCATAGCTTCCGTACTCCTCGATTGGGCGGAGGAAAAAGGGACGAAGGAAATAGTTGTATTAGAAGGCATAGCTGTTCGGGGTACTCCAAAGAAGCGTAAATCATTTTGTG